>JBDRPB010000087.1:0-6202 GCA_043809485.1 Pseudomonadota bacterium
TAAGGGGCAATAGGATGCACGCCATAGGTGCCCTCTGCTGCGCCGCCGCTTAAATGAATCAAGGTTTCCTCAAAGTTCCGGATATTTGAAATAAACTTAGTCCTGATGCCAAGGGCCTTGGCGTTTTTAAGGATAACGGCCCCGTTCATGGCAGTGGACGTAATATAGGCAAAATCAGGGTCATATCGTTTCATGTTTGTTAACTGGACCGTGGCATCCTTGGTCGGCCAGTTGATGACCTGATCTGGACCCACATCAACTCCGATCTTCTTTGCATAGTCGTTGCAAGAATCAAGGATACACCGACCATATGTGTTATCAGGATATAGGTAACAAATCTTGGGGTTGCGGCTTTTGTCCTTCCAGTTATCCCTGATCCACTTGAGGGCAATACGTCCCATGGCATTGTAGGAAGGAGAAACATAGAAACTGAATGGAAACTTTGCAGGATCCTGAAATACGGCGATGAAAGAGGCAGCAATTGTGGCCACCCCATCGGCAGCGATCTTTTTCGCCAATGTCATTGTGGTGCCTGTGGACTGGATATAGAGGCCGAGAACCTTCTCAGAATCCACAAGCCGGTTGTACCCGGCCACACCTCTGGGCACCGTGTAGCCGTCGTCAACAACGATCAACTTTAGTTCTTTGCCGTTAATCCCTCCGTTTTCATTAACCCAGCGCATGGCATCCAATTGGCCCTTTACCTGGTTTTTCCCCCAGTCCGACGTGGGACCGGAGAGGTCTATAAGGACCCCCCATTTGATTTCATCCGCAGCACTTACGTTGTTTGCAGTTGGCCCCAAGGTGAAGGCCAAGGCAACAGCCACCATAATTAACCCAATTGTCCATTTCTTCATAATCTTCTCCTCCTTTCAATGGTTAAGTTTATTACTTCCCCCAAGTTCCTTTTCTCTCCGCGCCCTTTGCGCATTCTGCGGTTAATACACCTTAATATGAGAACGGCCAAAGTTTCCAGTATGCCCGGATTGTCCGCCATCGGGCGGCCAGGCCGTCAGGTTCAAAAATAAGAAAAAATACAATAACAAAGCCAAAAACAATTTCCCTGATGGACACAAACCAGGTGATATGATCAGGAAAAGTGGAGTTCAGATGGGTAGTAACTACCTCAAGGATCCTTTCAAGGATAAACCAGAAACCGACCCCGTAAATACCGCCAAGGATATGCCCCAGCCCCCCGATAATGCACATTGCAAGATAGTCAATGGATTGATGAATTGTAAAAGATTCATGGGTGATAACTTCCAGGTGCTGGGCGAGCAGGGCCCCTGCAATGCCTGCAAAAAAAGAGGAAACCGCAAAGGACATAAGGCGATACTTAAAAAGGTTCACCCCTATCACCTCAGCAGCTAAATATCGGTCACGGATAGCCACAAATGCCCGGCCTGATCGTGCCCGAACAATGTTTTTGGTCACCATAGTGGCAGCCACTGCAAGGACAAATGTCAAATAGTAAAGATGGAAATGATTATTGAAATGAAATGGTCCAAGAGTCCCCGGGTCAACGTACAGGCCTTCAACACCGCCGGTCAGTGTATCCCATCGGCGGATGGTAAACTCAATGATAAACTGGGCAGCAATAGTTGCTATAGCCAGATAAAGCCCCCTCAGCCTAAGTGATGGAATGCCAAAAATCAGGCCCACAAGGGCCGCCATGGCTCCGGCCGCCGGAAGGGCGATAATAAAGGGCACCCCTGCCTGTCCAATGAGAATGGAACAGGTATAGGCGCCAACACCCATAAAAGCGGCATGGCCTAACGAGATCTGTCCTGTAAAACCAGTAAGAAGGTTCAGGCCGTGACAGGCGATAATGGCGATACCCGCCTCGATCATAATGGATATCATGTACTTGGATGCAAAGAGGGGAAACAGAATGCAGGCCAACAAAAAAGAGATCAGCCAGCCCTTCACAAACCAGGTCTGGAAGATACGTTCATCAGTGCGATATTGTTCGTGGTATAAACCGGCTGGCATAGTTTATTGTCCAGTAAATTGTGCTATTATAGAAAATATGGTGCAAATTTGTTCTTTTTACGAGTCAATCAACTTTAGTTCACTTTAGGCACTTTAGTCACTTTAGCTCACTTCCCTCTAAACCCTCTCAATCTCTTCAATTCCAAATAGGCCATAGGGCTTGATCATCAAAACCAGAACCAGAACAATAAAGGGAAATACCTCGTTCAAAGCAGGGATATAGGGGTCCAGATAGCCGGCTGAAAGAAATTCCAGAACACCCACTACCAGGCCGCCAATGATAGCGCCTAAGATACTGTCAAGCCCCCCGAAGATCACAGCAGGCAACACCTTAAGGCCTATGTAGCTGAGGTCCACGCCGACCCCTCCGATATTGCCTACCAGGATTCCGCCTATGGAGGATACTACAGCGGCGATACACCAGCTAATGGCAAAGATCCGTTTGACCGAAATTCCCATGCTCTGTGATGCGGTTTGGTGGTCCGCCACTGCCCTCATAAAGATGCCCGTACGGGCGTATTTAAAGAATATAGCAAAAAAGGTCAGCAGTACCAGTGAGATTCCCATGCTCCAGAGATACAGGTAAGTGAGCTTAACGCCCCACAAATCAACGGGTTCTTCAGGAAAGATATTAAACTGTCGGATATCATTGCCCCACAGCATGATGACCACGCCCCTTAAAATGTAGGTAAGGCCTAAAGTGACCATAATCACCGAAATTATGGGCTCTCCGATAAGGGGTCTGAGCACAAGTCGTTCCACAGCCATCCCCAGGAGCACAGAGAAGACCATGGTGATCATAAAAGAGGCAATAAAATTGAGCCCGAAATCTAATGTCATTGATAAACAAAAATAGGCTCCGACCATGAGAAATTCGCCCTGGGCAAGGTTCAAAATGGATGTGGATTTGTAAATAAGGACAAATCCCAGGGCGACAAGGGCATAAATAGAGCCCATGGAAAGCCCGGACAACAAAAACTGCATGAAAAACTGAAACTCGTTATGCAACTTAAATTCCCCCCGTAAGTCTTTTCAAAAAACCTTTGGGTCTTAAAAGGTCCTTATAGGCATCCTCGGGTTTCATGGTACGAATAATCAGATTGGTACGGAGTGTGGCTGTTTTACCGTCCTGGTATCGGATGACAGTCTCAATAGGAAGTTCTTCTGCATCACTGTACAAACCTGCGATCTCTTTTTTATATTTTTCATTGATAAATCCACGCCGTATCTTTTTGGTACGGGTGAGTTCCTCGTCGTCCGGATCCAGTTCCTTGTAAAGGAGTAGAAATTTTTCGATCCTGGCCTTTTCAGGCAGGGTGGTGTTTACACGCACTACCTCTCTTTCAATCAGGTCATAAACCTCCGGCTTTGCGGCCAGGTCTGAATAGGTGGTGTAACTGATCCGGCGGTCTTCAGCCCATTTGCCCGCATGCTTAAAATCAATACAGATCATGGTTGTTACATATTCCTGTTCGTGTCCCAGGACGACGGCCTCAACAATATAAGGACAAAACTTGAGCTTGTTTTCGATAAACATGGGTGAAAACCTTGCCCCGCCTTTGAGGTGCATCAGGTCTTTGACCCGGTCAATAATTACCAGGTGTCCATCAGGGGTAAAGTAGCCCGCATCACCGGAGTGGAGCCACCCGTCTATGATTGTTTCTTTTGTGGCCTCCTCGTTCTTGAGATATCCCTGAAAAAGGCCGGGGCCTGATGAGATAACCTCCCCCACACCCTCTTTGTCAGGCTCAAATATGGAGATATTAGCTATGGGGACCGGGATTCCTACCGAGTCGAAATTTATATCGCCGTCACGGTGAATTGTGGAGTATCCAGCCACCTCTGTCTGCCCATAGATCTGTTTCAGGTTGATGCCAAGGGCGTGAAAGAAGCGAAACACGTCGGGACCAAGGGCCGCACCACCTGTCATGGCAGAGCGGACCCTGGAGAAGCCCAGGCGATCTCTCAGTGCCCTGAACATGGCAGTGTATGCGAGCCAGTATATAATTTTCCAGAGAAATGGGGGCTTCTCTTTGTCAAATTTGAAGTCTGCCCATCGGTATCCGATTGGGAGGCAGAGGTCGTAGATGAGTTTCTTAAAGAAAGATGCGTCCAGATGCTTGACCATGACCTGACGGGAAAGCCCTTCCCACATACTTGGTCCGGCCACCACCAGACTTGGGGCGATCTCGTAAAGGTCGGCCAGGGAGGTTTCCGATTCCTCCGGGAAGTTTACAGTATAACCCGAATATAAGGCGGAAAAGACACTCATAGTCTGTTCCACAATCCATGGCAAAGGAATAAAGGAAAGAAACTGGTCATCCGGTTCTTTGGGATCCACCTCATTCAACGAGGCCACCATGCTTATAATATTCCTGTATGTGAGAAGGGATCCCTTAGGGTTCCCAGTAGTACCTGAAGTATAGCAAATAATAGCCAAGTCGTCAGGCTTAATGGCCCGGACATTTTTCTCGAAAAGGTCCGGTTTTTGCTGGTGTATCTCCCGGCCTATGCGCTCAACCTCGTAGTAATCGATCAGGGATTCATCTTCGTAATCCCACAACCCTTTTGGATCCGCATATATGATCTTTTTAACACTGGGGAGTTTCTCCTTAAGGTCCAATATTTTGTCCACCTGTTCCTGATCTTCAGCCACAATCATAGTGGCCTCGGAATGGTCAATAATATAGGCGACCTCAGTAAGAATGGAGTCCTGAAAGATGCCAATGGGAACGCCACCAGCCGACTGTGCAGCCAACTCTGCATAAATCCATTCAGGACGATTACCGCCAATGATCCCGAGGGTGTCTCCGGGCTTGAGACCAAGAGAGATCAGTCCCAGGGAAAAATCACGAACATGCTCCAGATACTGTTGCCAGGTCACGGACTGCCAGATACCGAATTCCTTTTCACGGAGGGCCACCCTGGCGTTCCCGAACCGCCTGGCATGTCTAACCAGGAGCGAAGGAAGGGATTGGGGAATATCTTTAGGATCGGGTTTTTTAGCGTTCATTTTCCATTAGAGTCGTGAATAGGTTTTCTGGTCTTAGCCCAAGTATGCCCTAATCACATTAGGGTCTTTCTGAATATCCCGGGAGGAGCCTTCGGCTATTTTTCTGCCGAACTCCAGGACGCATACGCGGTCTGAGATATCCATGACCACACCCATGTCATGTTCTACAAGGACAATACTTACCCCCCACATACTGTTTACATTGAGGATAAAGCGGGCCATGTCTTCAGTTTCTTCAAGATTCATCCCGGCCATGGGTTCGTCCAAAAGGAGGACTTCAGGACGCATGGCTAAGGCCCTGGCAAGTTCCACCCTTTTTTGAAATCCGTAAGGGAGGGTGCCGACTACCTGTTTGCGAATAGCCTCAATCTCCAGGAGATCAATGATTTTTTCCTCGATCTCCTTCCTGAGTTTGATCTCCTCACGAATGGTTCGACCATAATAAATAATATCCGAAAAGATCCCTGCTTTGAGAAAAGTATGCCGTCCCAACTTGATATTGTCCAGGACGGTCATTCCTTTGAAAAGCTCGATATTCTGGAAGGTACGGGCAATACCCCGTTTTGCAATAGTGTGGGTGGGGACTTTGGTGATATCTTCCCCCTTATAAAGGATGCGACCCTTCTGGGGGTTGTAAAATCGGCTGATACAGTTCAAAATGCAGGTCTTGCCCGCCCCATTGGGACCAATAATGGCAAAGATTTCGCCCTGCAACAGCTTGGTGCTTACTCCATTCAGTGCATGCACCCCCCCGAAGGCTAAGGCCAGGGTCTCAATCTGGATGATTATATCACTGCTCAATCTTACCCCGCTTTTCTGTTGTTTTTGCCTTTAACACCGTATGGTATTTTATGCATGGAGCCTACAGAAAAAAAAAATATGATGTCAAGATTTAAGGAAGCTAAAATAATTTCGAGATACGGAATATTTATGAGCTTACATTGAAATTGGGCCGGACGGCCAATAATCTCCGACCAGGCCTCCTTTTACTGTTTTGCCGAGAGCATGTAAGCGAAATCGGCCTTGATGTTTAGCCTTGCAACCGTCACGGAGCCGGGAAAAGGAGGGAAGGGGGCAGCAGATCGAATTGCCCTTTCTGCCTCCTTGTTAAGAATGTCATAACCCGAAGGCTGCAGTATCCTTATTTCCTTTAAATGCCCTTGTCTATTAAGACTAAAAACGATCAACACCTTCCCC
>JBDRPB010000088.1:0-2063 GCA_043809485.1 Pseudomonadota bacterium
CTTGTTTTCAGATAAGCCGAACCCTTTTTTCAAGCGTGACAGGCAAAAGGGGAAAATGCCCCATTGCGAGTCTGGGGTGAAATGGCCTTAGGAAGGAGAAGGACCATGAAAGTGAACCCGCAAACCTGTAAAAAACCGCGCATCGAAATGCTTCCCCTGATCGATATGGTATTTTTACTCCTCGTATTTTTCATCTATGCGATGCTATCCATGGCCGTTCATCGTGGTTTGCCTGTCCTGCTCCCCGAGTCTTCTACTGCAAAAATTGATAAAAACCTTATTATCTCGGTGAGCGTAGATGCACATGGTGCGGTTTTCCTGGATAAGCGAAAAGTCCGCATGGAGGATCTAACTCAGGCATTGATACAAAAGTCGGGAAAAGAAAAGGAGACAGGCGTACTCCTGTTCGCAGACCGAAAGCTGCCGTACCAAAAACTATTTCGTGTGCTTGATCAAATCAAAATGGCGGGTCTGTCCAGAATTTCCCTTCAGGCGGAGGCAGATCAAAAGCCATGAGAGGTCTTCTGCCTGCTGCGGGTCTGGCTGTGATTTTTCATGTGGTCCTGTTCACCGTGGAATGGAAATGGGGAGGGGAAAAGAGATCGACTTTCTCTAAGCCCCTCCTATTAAACCTTGATCTCACTTACAAGCAAACGATAAAGGACGTTACCCCGGCCCCAAAACCCAAATTTATCGAAGCCCCCTTTCCTGCTCTGAAAGAAGAACTCACGAAGGCGCCGCAGGAGCGAAAAAGCCTCCAAAAAACTCCAATAAAGCAACGGCTACAAGACATCCTACATGTCCAAAAAACATCATCCCCAAAAAAAAAGAAAAGGCATGCATTACTTAAATCGAGCCAACCACAAGAAAAATACAGTGAAATATTAAAAAACATCTCGAAACATTCCGGACCCGAAGATCCCCCTTTCACGGGGATCTCAGAGCCCCGCAATAAAGATCTCGAAGCGAGCCCAGTCCCGGCGACAAAGGATAGTTCAAAACCTGAACTGGCTATAGAGGCAAGACCGGTTCCAGATAAAGAGGAGGGTCAACTTCCGATATTCGGAGAAGGGGAAAAATATCTTGAAGCAACCCCAATACTGATACGGGAAGCCGTCCCCGCTTATAAAAAAAATCCTCCCCCCAGATATCCCCGGATTGCCAGACGGAGAGGGTATGAGGGTACGGTTATAATGCAGGTCCTTGTGGATCGGAACGGCAGGGTTAAAGAACTGCATATTGTTCAGTCCAGTGGGCATGACGTGCTCGACAGGGCAGCCATCACCTCCGTCAAGAATTGGCAGTTTGAACCGGGGATGAGAGGTGACCTGAAGGTGGATACGTGGGTCAAAGTGCCGGTTCGATTTCAATTAAAATAGTCGATCAAGAAACTGCTCGTTGCTGACATCCATCTCCGGCGGGAATGATGTCCCCTATAGCCTTTCATCCTGTGAATTTTCCACACTGTATTTCATATTCTGGTGTTTAGAATGGTTATAACTGCCAGATGAAATAGCAATTTTGGCTCAATTATAGACTACCCAAACGAATGAATCGATAAAAGGCTTTGAAGATTTCTTCTTGTACTTGCCATAATATTTGGTTCTAATGGCTCAATTTCCTTATGACTGGGATTCGAAACCTTAAAAAATGCCGCAACATACACTACCCAAATAAACATTCAACCCCTTTAGCATATTTTTAAGATATCTCTTAATAAAGTGCAAATTGAAAATCCAAATCGAGAAACCAGGAAAGTTATTCTGGCAGCAATATCCTCATTTACCATTTTCCTCAAATGCTATGGACTTGCGTCTGGCCGCCCCCACACGCTAACCGAGCATACTCAACATCCCTTATTTCTGCCTGGGGGAAATAAAAAGGGCGCGCCCATCTCATCCAGGAGGTGGACCCACCCTTATAAATGCTGTTCAGCAGCAAATCCCTTAAAATAAAGCTCCTGCTCTTTAGGCCCCCCAGATCGGGCGCGGCGGAGCGAAAACAACGGCGATGCGGAAAGTCTCGCCACCAAGGGGGCTGAAGTTGTGGACCGTGTTCTTAGG
>JBDRPB010000089.1:0-2603 GCA_043809485.1 Pseudomonadota bacterium
GCCCGCCTAAATTTGCTGCGGTGAAGGAGATTTCCGGCGAGCCTGTTCCGCCTCCTATTCCTGAAGAAGAAAGAACTATAGCCAGAAAGAGTAAAGAAAAATGAGAGAAATCCTTTTACCGATTGACTGAGAAGAAGAAACGGCAACGCCCTCCCCCATTTAAACTAACCTTGGCGGCCCTAAAAAACGAGAAGCCTGTTTTTTTTGCCCCGCTTTTCCGGTAACGTAATTTTGAATATACTTTCCTTTTTTGAATCCATTGGGAGGGATTCACGTAATCTAGAAGGGAAAAAAATGAGGTACGCGGAGACAGGGTTTAATTTAGAAATTGATCTATCCCGAGGAAGCACTGAGAGGGTAGAAACCGACCCAAGACTAACCGAACTTCACCTGGGGGGGCAGGGTACTGCCGACAAGATACTATGGGATAGGGTTCCTCCTGAAGTTGAAGCCTTTTCTCCCGATAATCTCCTCATATTCAGCACCGGTCTTTTACATGCCACACCGGTTCCCGGTGCCAATCGTACCGCTGTGAATACTTTTTCTCCCCAGACAAACTTACATTCACATTCATTATTTGGAGGATTTTGGGGACCGGAACTGAAACATGCCGGTTATGACAAAATCGTCATTCGCGGTAAGTCCCCCAGCCTGGTGTATTTGTGGATAAACAATGACAAAGTAGAAATACGTGATGCCGGCCATCTCCAGGGGAAAGGCTGTCAGGAAACTGCAGCACTCATTCAAGCGGAGTTGAAGGACCCCAGAGCCCAGGTGGCTGCTATCGGCCTAGCCGGTGAAAACAGGGTCTATATGGCCACCATCGAGCACAGTGTCTCCAGCGCCGCTCGAGGGGTAGGCGTGGTTATGGGAGATAAAAGGTTAAAGGCGATAGCTGTTCGTGGAACAAGGGACATTAATATTGCCCAGCCGGCTGAACTTTTTGAGTTATGCCTCCGCCTAAGAAAGGAAATTTATGAGAACCCGGTTTGTGGGGATCCTATGGCGCACGAGGATGATGAAACTTTCCACCTCGACAATTTCGCCTGGGGCAACGCGCGTGTGCGGAAAAAGGGTTATTGGAACAAAGAACGTGAAGAGAAGTGGGGGGCTTTGACTCGAAAGCTGAAGGATCGAGACACAAGTTGCTATAACTGTCCGAAGGATTGCCATGCAGTGATTAACAACCCGGGACGGCAAAGATATACCTTAAAATGCTTCAACAAACTTACCTATTTGATGGCGGCCCATAAAGAGCTGGACTTCAATTATGACATCCTTGGTGTTACTCAGGAGTATGGACTGGACGGATACTCAACGCCGCAAGTTTTGGCCTTTGCCATTGAGCTTTACGAAGCCGGGATTTTAACTGACCAGGATATGCCGGGATTCCCGACCGACGTCGAGGAAAGATTTTTCTGGCTCATTGAAAAAATTGTTCGGCGGGAAGGGATTGGAGATGCTTTAGCCAATGGCGTTTATTGGGCAGCCCGTCAGATTGGTAAGGGCGCAGAAGAATTTGACCATAATACCACCAAAAAATTTGAGCAGGTGACCATCAAGCTGGGAAAGGTGAATCCCCTTTTTTTCCTTATGATAGCCACCGGTGAGAAGATGAGTATCACCCAGATTGAAGGATCCTACCCCCAGGATCCCCTTCCTACTATGGAGGAGAGAGAAAAGTTCGTAAGAGACTGGGTCGCAGTTCCTGATGATAAGTTTAAAAAAATGTTTTTAGAATGGGAAAAACGTAACGAACTACCGTTTGAAGCATCCTGCGCCATTTGTGATTGGAATGAAATAATGCATTACATTGATGACGCCATTGGGCTCTGCGGCTTTTTGTCATCATTTAGAGGCCAATTCGGCGGGAGGATTCCATATCACACGCACAATATACCACATATAATCTCACTTGCGACCGGGATGGAGCTTGATAAAGAGGGACTATGGGAAATAGCTGGAAGGAACCGAAATCTGGTGAGAGCCCTTAATGTAAGAAGAGGCATGAGGAGAAAGGATGAGAAGCCTCCTGAGGACCATTGGAAAAAAAGAGACCCCGAGATGGAAACTAAGCTGCTTGACGCCTATTATGAATTTAAGGGATGGAATAGTGAAGGTATTCCTACCAAAAAAACTTTGGACAAACTGAGCTTGGACTATGTGAGCGAAGACTTCTTAGAGAGGGGGATCTTGACAGACAAAGAAGGTACTCATGCCAAAGAGACTTCGGCGGAAAATGAGAAGAACTAAAGTGAACGGGGATGGTAACCGTGAAGGGTGGGTTAAAAAAGAAAATAGTTAAAGAAATAAGGTTCTTCTCCCAATTAGTCCACCCTCCGCAGTAGCCTGCTACGGAGGACGGGTTGGGAGAAAGGGGTCCAGGATTCAAGGGTTCAGGGGTTCAAGTGTTTGTTTTCTAATGATTGTATCATGGATTTCAGCATCCTCTCAACCTCCCGGATATCTCTCTGAAGTTCTGACAGGCTTTCCTTATTGAGATAGCCCAGATCCTGGGATAACAACAGTTGCGTCTTTAATTCACCTGTCGAACCGTAGGCGAAATATATTGATCTTACATATTCCGGGGTTGTTTTTCTCCC
>JBDRPB010000090.1:0-2495 GCA_043809485.1 Pseudomonadota bacterium
CTCCCACCCCCCCTGAGGCCCTAGTGCGGAAGAGCGTGGACACCAGGACGGGAACCTAGCCCCACAACATGGTAGGGGCGGGTTTGATACCCGACCGAGGTTGCGGTGGCATATAAAATGCCACCCTACATGATGTGAACAAAGGCTTTCACACTAATCCGCGATGGGCCACAAAAATTGACGATTGATTATTTTCGATTGGCGATTGGTTAGGAATTCTTGACTATTGCTGACGGTTGATAGTTTCATTAAAAGTCAAAATCTATGCTTTTGAGGCTCATAGCCAATTGACATTACAATATGAAAATTCTGTTTTTTGTGTATTTTGCGCCTTTTCGCGGCTATATCAAAGGCTGAATGATTACATAAGGGACATTGATGGGAAAGGTTATAAACCTGCAGGAGAAATTCCAAAAGCCGCCGGATAACCTGATTTGTTTAAGCCCATGGGAGTTCCGGAGGGCAGACTGGGAATGCCGCCATTTTATCCAAATGTTAAGATCTCAGTCTGCCAGGCTGGAATGCCATCGTGACGAGATCCGCAAAAAAGGGGGGAAGGGCGTGTGGCACATCCCCTCACACTTTTCCCTAAAGGGAGGCATATCCTATACAATACGTGCCATGTATGCCTCCCGGGACAACGAGTATAGAATGAGGGAAATCTATTACCTCACTGGACTCATGGACTGTTTGATTAACCAGGTCAATTCAGTTTTGAGGACTGACCTCCTAAAGGCAATGTACAATAAGGTTTTCGCAATGAAAAGGGAGCTCAATATCCACTGGTACGGGCCTCTCGACCAGGTTTTACTTCCCGTTGAATCTCAGTTTTACAATGAATTCGAATACCGGTCTTCACTGACAAGTGCCTGCACAATGAAAGAGCTCTACCGGGCCATAAGGACAGGAACAGATGAAATGTTTGATATTTTTTCCCTGGAATATGTCTTTTATTGTCCAGGGGCGGGGGGATGATCATGGTGACGGAAAGATTAAAGGATCTCATGCAAGAGATTGACCGGCTAAAAGACAGTCTGGCTCAAGGCGAGCAGGAAATAGTGAAACTGAAAGCGAGCAATCTCTTTCTGGAGACCCTTTTTGACGGAATCAGCGAAGAGATTCTGGTCATCAATCAAAATTTCCTGATCCAGGATGTGAACAAGGTTTTTCTCGAGCGCCATGGTTTAAAAAAAGAAGATGTGCTTGGAAAAAAATGCCATAAAATCGCATACCAATCGGATGTCCCCTGTGATTTCGGGAGACAAATATGTCCTCTTGAAAAGGCGAAAAAAACAGGCCAGAGGGTGGAGGTTACCCATTATCGTGAGTCTAAAGGAGGCGAGTTAGAAGAACTGATCCACATCATGTACCCCTTGTCTCCGGAAGGAAAGGCACCTGCATGCTTCTTGGAAATAACCTGGGATGTCACAGAGTATCAAAATCTGATCAGAAAACTTAAGGCCTCTGAGAAAAAGTTTAAGGCTATACTTGACACAGCAACCGATGCGATTCTAAGCATTGATGAAGGGCAGAAAATCGTTCTTTTTAACAATGCGGCCCAACAAATATTCGGATATTCCATGGTCGAGGTGTTAGGCAAAGACCTTAATATACTGATTCCCCCCCAATACGGTGACCACCACAGATTTGTGAAAAGATTTTTAGACACAAGAACGCCGAAGGCCATTGGAGGGACCCTGTCACTTACAGCCCTGAGAAAAAACGGTGAAGAATTTCCAATAGAACTTGGACTGTCCCATCATCAAATGAAAGATGGAATCACATTCACGGCCATCATCAGGGATGTCTCCATGCAAAAACAATTGGAAAGAAAGCTCTTGCAATCAGAGCGTCTCGCCGCAGTGGGCCAGACTGTGGCTCACGTGGCTCACGAAATCAGAAATCCGCTCATGATTATTGGCGGTTTTTCTAACCAGATAAGAGAGAGCCTGACAGACTACAAGGCGATACGAAAGTTGGATATGATTCTTGACGAGGTAAGCCGGCTTGAAAAACTTGTTGCCAATATCGGTGATTTTACCAAAGAGTACAAGCTTGTGAAGAGACTGGCAGGCATCAATTCGGTAATCCGGGATGCCTTGAAAATCATGGGTGAAATTTATTCTTCCGAGAAGCATGAGCTTACAGCAGACTTGCACCCAAATCTAAAGGAAGTTATTTGTGATCCTGATAAATTGAAACAGGTCTTCATGAACATAATCGCCAATGGGATCGAAGCCATGGAAGATGGTGGAACAATCACCATTAACACTCAGGAATGGCATAATGGTGTAGAAATTCGCATAACTGACGAAGGTATCGGTATCAGTGACGAAGACCTGCTTCGCATCTTCGAACCATTTTACACGACCCGGGAAAGGGGGTCTGGCCTTGGCCTATCAATATCCTACAAGATTGTTGCCGCACACAAGGGTGATATATGGGCTGTAAGCACGCCTGGAGAAGGAACGACCTTTGTCATCAGGCTTCCCGCC
>JBDRPB010000091.1:0-7892 GCA_043809485.1 Pseudomonadota bacterium
TTCAAAACGCTTCATTCCTCGTTATTTCAATGAGTTATCTGATTATGAAGGGGTGAACATCCGTTTTAAGGACGAAATATACTTTTCGTGATCATGACTCCTTTCATTTCTTATGACTTTGACGTTTCCCTGCAGGAGAACCCTCCTTCTTGACAGATAAACCCAATTCCCATACACTCCGTAAACTCAAAAAGCGGGGGCCTATGCCCCACTATCACTTCAATAGGAGGTTCTAAATATGTGTAATGCCGACAAGGTCGTTGATGGGTTTCGTTTTCTGCCGCCCTCCCTAAGAGCATGGATCAGCAGGGGTATTCCTGAAGAACCATTCAGTGGGACTATTCCGTGGGCTCCTTTACAAAGGCCCATCAAAGAAACAACTTTTTCGCTAATGACGTCTGCGGGGATCAGCATGAAAAGCGATCCTCCTTTTAACCTGGAACGGGAAAAACGTGAGCCCGCATGGGGTGACCCGAGTAGTAGGGAGATCCCCAAAACTGCCCATGAATCAGATATTGACGTCAACCATCTCCACATCAACACCGACTACATCAAGCAAGACATTAATGTGATGCTTCCTTTGGCGAGGTTCCGGGAGTTTGAGGAAGAAAGTGTCATCGGGAAGCTTGCACCCACGTGCTATTCATACTACGGTTTCCAGATGGACCCAAAAGAACTTCTTGAACAGACTATGCCAAAAGTCGTTTCAAGGATGCAGGAAGAAGGAGTGGAGGCGGTCCTGCTTACACCGGCCTGACCGCTCTGCTGCCGGTCAGTTGGACTGGTCGCACGATTTTTGGAAGAAAAAGGTTTTTCAACCGTGACTCTCACGGTGAGCCCCGAATTCAACCGAGAGATTGGCATTCCGAGGGTAGCGGAAATCGAATACCCCTATGGCCGACCGGTGGGGCAGGTTAACGATGATGAGGGACAAAGAAAGGTGCTCCTTGAGGCCTTATCCGTCCTGGAAAAAGCTCAAGAGCCCGGGCAGGTGTTTCATCTCCCTTTTGAATGGCCTGAAGAGCCAAAGGAAACTAAATGGCATCCACCGGTGCCCTCTCCCGTCATAAAATTATACTTGGATGAAATAAAAAAGGCGGGAGCCGAAGCACGAAAATAAGATCTGATTAATCTAACAACCGTGGCAGGCTAATAATAAATCAGAAGGTGCTGGAGCTAACAACAGATTCTGGGATAATAAGAAAATAGAACAAGGAGAAAGCGAAATGAAAGACATTTCCGAAATGCTTGGTTGTCGTTACCCTATTATTCAGGGCCCTTTAGGAGGGGTCACCAATCCGGAGCTGGTGGCCGCGGTTTCTGAGGCAGGAGGATTCGGGCTCCTGGCCGCGTACATTACGGATGACCCGGATAATCTGAGGGCCCAGATCGATAAGGTTAAAAGTCTTACTGGCAAACCGTTCGGGGCCAACCTGGTGGCTATGAATCCCCATTCAATGGAGTTCGCCGAAATCCTGGCCGACAGCGGCGTCCAGGCGGTGACCACCTCCGCCGGAAACCCGAGGGAGCTGATACCATTTTTTAAGGAAAGAGGCGTCAAGGTTTTCAACGTGTCTCCGACCGTCAATAGTGCCAAGAAGGCCGAGGCCTTAGGGGCGGACGCCATTATCGCCGAAGGCTCGGAATCCGGTGGCATGCAGGGCTTCAACGGAGCCTCGACCATGGTTCTCGTACCCCTGGTGGTCGATGCGGTCAACGTCCCCGTGGTTGCCGCGGGCGGTATCGCCGACTCGAGAGGCTATCGGGCCTCCTTTGCATTAGGCGCCAAAGGTGTTCAGATAGGCACCTGCCTCATCGCCTCGAAAGAGTGCATCGCCCACGAAATTTACAAAAAAACCATCTGTGAAGTCGACGACACCGGCACCCGTCTGGTTAATCTGGGGAGAATGCAGGTCCGGGCCCTTCGAACACCAATGGTGGAAAGGGTGCTTACAGGTGGCAAGCAGCTCAGCCTCAGCGACTTTACCCAAAAAAATGTGGAAGCGGCCTGGGTCAGGGGCGAGCTGGATGCCTTCCCTATTCCCGCCGGTCAGATCGCGGGTATGATCAAGGAAATCAAAAGCGTGCGCCAAATTATCGAAGGGATTGTCGCGGAATAAAAAGTTGTAATTTTCAAATAGTTAGCTTGTAATCATTGCTGAGATTGGATACGATTCAAACCATCAGCTTTTACGAACAGATATTTTGGGAAATTTTTTAACATACCTGTCAGATGAATCTCTTCCCATAAAAGGTGTGAAGCGACAGCACCTAATCCTATACTATGCATTATTCCAGAGATCACAGCTTTTATGAAAACTGGCAACAGTTGTGTGGTTTGCTATGCTTCGGCAAATATCAAGGCCTTGAAACCCTGAGATATTCTGATTGAATATATGCAATTATTTTGTAACTTCAGATAGTTGGTTGTCTGGCAAGCAATCTTCAATATCAAAAGACCGCTTGCGAGGATTCCAACCCGTAAAATAACACACTTTGATTATTATGTAGTCTTTCCATTGTATTTCTGCATACAATATCATAATTTGAGGAGGGAGCCGTGACAGAGAAAGCATCTCCGGATTATGGGGTTCTGAAGATCAGGGTCAAGGAATTGGCCAAAGGTCCTGAAGACAGACCGGCCATTGAGGCCAGGTTGAAGAAGCTATCACAACATGGGATCCCCAGGAAAAAACTTGATCCTGATGAAGTGATCAACCAGAAAAAACAAATCCTGGACCGTGTTCAGATGAGGGCCGAGGAATATGAACAGGTAAGCCAGAGCTGCGCCAAGAGCTCTGCTTTGGCGATCATGGAGGAATTTGGCTTTGGCGATATTAAGGTTATCACGGCGCTTTCCCCTTTTCCTGGTATTGCCCTGACCGGTGAGACCTGTGGGGCGATCTCAGGGGGGATGACAGCCCTTGCACTCTATTTCGGTAAAGATGACCTGCTGGCTTTTGCAGCCAATGCTCGGTTATACGGGAAATGCCGGAAGTTTATTCAACGCTTCGAACAGGCATTGGGGGCCACTAAGTGCAGAGAAATCCATCAAAATGTCATCTTTGGCCGATATTACGATACAGCAGATATTAGTGAAGGCTACCCCGCCTTCATCAGGGACAAAGGCTTTGAGAAGTGCGGGTTGCCTCCGGGTATAGGGGCTCGAATTGCTGCCGGGATTATCATCGAAGATTTTGAAAAGAAAAAACGTAAAACGGGTTCATAATGCTGTACGAAATTACCTGTGTTGAAGAAAGGAGGACTCATGCTATCTACTGTTGAACTAAAAGAGAAAATTCAGGCCTTTGGTGCAGACTTGGTGGGCGTGGCAGGAGTTGATTCACCTTTGTTGCGAGAGCACGGTGAACAGCCTGAAAAACTCCTACCTAGTGCTAAGTCGCTTATCAGCATTGGTGTCGCTTTGAACCGAGAGGCTGTATGTTCCGGTAATCTTAGGCTGAACCGCTACGACACTATGTGCGTTTATGAGCGCATTAATCATATTTGTCTGGAAACCATCCGATTGCTTGGAAAGGAGAGGGCCAAAGCCGTCAGCGTGCCGCCTTATCTACCAGTGGATATGGGATCTGAATGGAAAGGCATGAAAGGTGAAATCAATCACAAAACGGTGGCAGCTATTGCGGGTTTAGGTGGTATCGGCTTGAACCGATTGCTCGTCACTTCTGAATACGGTCCCTTTGTCCGCCTGGGCACCATTCTTACCGATGCTTCCCTGAGTGCTGACCAACCTCTTGATGAAAATCCTTGCGATGGGTGCCAGGCGTGTAAAGATGCTTGTCCGGCTGAAGCCATTCAGGAAGATGGAACCCTTGAATACAGGGCCTGTGCTTCTTACATGATGCCGAGTGGGCTGCCAGGAGTCATTGCCACCACAAGAAAACTTATCGGAGCTGATGAAAAGGCGGTCAAAGGCGTAGTCTATAGCCCCGATTTCTGGGATATGTGGCAAGCTGCTGCTTCTGGTGCCTTTTACAGTTGTTCAGAATGTATGGCATCCTGTCCCATTGGTTCGGATTGACCAGATGCTGACAAAAGACGGTCTGAGACGGGTAAATACACTTCTGGATTTTCCAAAGCTGCGAAAACCTATATGACGGAAAAAACTCCGCTCAACTCCGCATTAGGCTCTACATTACCTCAAAGGAGAAAACCGACTATGAATTTTGGTACCGTTTTGTATGAATCGAAGGAACGAGTTGCCACGATCACATTGAATCGCCCTGAACGCTTTAACGCAATCAATGAAACCATGCCGGAAGATATAGCTAAGGCTTTTGGTCATGCCAATAATGATGATTCTGTTCATGTGGTTGTGCTGACAGGCGCCGGACGTGGTTTTTGTGGTGGATATGATTTAAAGGCCTACGCGGAGAAACCAGGCTCCAATCCAGCTATCCAGGAGATGCCATGGGATCCCATGATTGACTATAATATTATGAGTCGCTGTACGCAGAACTTCATGTCTATCTGGAGATGCCATAAACCAGTGATAGCTCGCGTCCATGGCGACGCGGTTGCTGGAGGTAGTGATATTGCTTTATGCTGTGACATTATTATTATGAATGAAAAAGCACGTATTGGTTATCCTCCTTCGCGTGTTTGGGGCTGTCCGACCACAGCAATGTGGGTCTATCGATTAGGCGCGGAAAAGGCTAAACAAATGCTATTTACAGGAGATCTAATATCCGGGACAAAAGCGGAGGAAATTGGACTTATTTTCCAGTCGGTGCCATTAGAAGACTTGGATGAGGCAGTTAATCATCTGACGAATCGAATTAAAGGTGTACCAAAGAATCAGCTTATGATGATGAAAATGATGGTCAATCAGGCTTATGAAAATATGGGTCTGGCAAGCACCCAAACAATCGCAACTCTTTTCGACGGCATGGCCAGGCATAGTCCTGAAGGTGTTTGGTTTAAGCAACGTACGGAGGAAGTTGGTTTTAAACAAGCTGTTGCCGAACGTGACTCGGGAGATCCGATACCAGGCAGTAAAAAATGAACTCAAAGCTTTCGATGGCCTAACCAAAGAAGGCACCTGAACCTCACTCGCTATGCTCTTTTGGTCAGGTGGACCAAAGCGTTACAATTTGGATATCTCCAACGTATTTGAAAAAATCAGAGGCCATCAAAACCTGTGATACCCACATTTTCAATTAGATCAAGGGAGAACCTTCATGAAAAGATCAATAGGCGCAAGAACTTTTGTGCTTCCCACTCCCGTCTGGGTTGTGAGGACGTATGACGAGGAAGGAAAACTAATGTAATGACTGCTGCTTGGGGAAAGTATTATTGCAAACGAAGGGTTTTATGAAGCCACATCATAACAAAAAACTCGATACCATTGAAAACATACAAAAGGGATTTGAATGCGCAGGTTACGTCTGTAGCCAGCAGATTGCCACAACCATATATCTTGCCTATCACTTGGACAAGCCCATTCTCGTGGAAGGGCCTGCCGGGGTCGGAAAAACAGAGCTTGCAAAAGCTGCGGCAACCTATCTCGAGGTCCCGCTCATCAGGCTTCAATGTTATGAAGGGCTTGATGAATCAAAGGCACTCTATGAATGGAAATACGGAAAGCAGTTATTGTACACCCAAATTTTAAAGGATAAGTTAAGTGATGTTTTGGAGGGAGCGGAAGGGTTAGCTGCGTCCATGTCCAAGCTCCACAAGTACGATGACATCTTCTTTTCCACACATTTTCTTGAACCAAGGCCTTTGCTGAATGCGCTCCTGCAAAAGGAGGGCGCGGTTCTTTTGGTGGATGAAGTGGACAAATCGGATCAGGAATTCGAGGCTTTTTTGTTAGAGATCCTGTCTGATTTTCAGGTCTCCGTTCCGGAGATTGGCACAATACATGCCGTATCACAGCCTTTCGTGCTTTTGACCAGCAATAACACAAGAGAAATGAGTGAAGCTCTCAAACGTAGGTGTCTGCATCTCTTTATTCCTTTTCCGGATCCCAAACTTGAAAGAGAGATCATCCGGGTCCATGTGCCCGATATCTCGGAAGATCTGAGCGCCCAACTGGTTTCATTTATTCAGCAGGTCAGGAATTTAGACCTCAAAAAACTCCCTTCCGTCAGCGAAACTATTGACTGGGCCAAGGTCTTAGTGCTTCTCCATTCTTCAAAACTGGATCAGGACCTGATCCGGGACACGTTTAATGTCTTTCTAAAATTCGAGGAGGATATCGAGATTGTCAGTGGGCGCCTTTATGATATCGCGGAAAAGGCCATAAAAAAGGTCTGAGAATGAAACCATGGAGCATGTCCTTCAAGACCTGATTGCTGCCCTTCGGGGATCCGGTGTGCGCATATCTGTATCTGAAAGTATAGACGCCATGAACGCTCTGAGGTTGATGGGCTATGACAACAGGCAGATCCTTAAAGCTTCCCTGTCTGCTACCTTAGCAAAGTCCAGGCACGACAAGGTGCTTTTTGATTCCTGTTTCGACCGTTTTTATTCCCTTGATGACTTTATAGACCCTGAAACAGATTTTGGTTCAACGCTGGATTCGGAACCCGCCAAGGAAGACTCCCCGCTTACCTGGATGCTTCTGTCTGGAGACAATATGGGCCTGTCCCTTTCCATGAGAGAAGCTGCCCGGGAAACAGACATCAGCTCAATCTGGTTTTTCACCCAGAAGAGCCTGTACATTCAACGGATTCTCCGGGGCATGGGGCAAGAGGATCTTCATCGAGACATTCAACGGCTTTCAAAGGAACATGACCGTCCCTCTCAACAAAAGGTACGTGCATTGAAACAGGCAAAGACTCTCCTTTTTGAAAATGTACGAAATTTTGTTGAGCAGCAATTTTCCCTGTTTGCAGGATCTGCGACCGAAAAGATACTGGAAAGGTACCTTAGAGATATCAGGCTGTCCAATTTGGAGCAACAAGACTTTCAACGCATTCATGTGATCATCAAAAAGATGGTAAAACGTCTTAATAGTCTTCATTCAAGAAGAAGGAAGACCTCCAAAAGGGGCGCATTGGATTTAAAAAAGACCCTCCGAGAAAATGTCGCTTACCAAGGACTCATTTTTAGACCACAATGGAAAGCTAAGAAAATCAACAGGCCGGATCTTATGGTCCTATGCGATGTCAGTCGCTCAGTACAAATGGTTGCACGTTTTATGCTGCTTTTCCTTTACGGCCTCAATGAGGAGGTGGCCAAGATCCGTTCCTTTATTTTTTGTTCAAACCTTGTAGAGGTCAGCCATATATTCGAGGAATACCCTGTTGAAGAGGCTTTGGTGAGGCTTCAGAGGGGTGTTGGGCTCGGGATATTTTTGGGCCGGACTGATTATGGGCAGTCATTGTTGGATTTTAAAGAAAAGTGGCTGGATGTGGTGAGCAATAAGACTACGGTCCTCATTTTAGGCGATGCTCGGAATAATTATGGGAACCCTCAAATAGGTATTCTAAAGTTAATTCATGAAAGGAATAAGAAACTCATCTGGCTCAACCCTGAATCGCCATCTTTCTGGGGCACAGGAGACTCAGAGATGAAGCGATACCTCCCTTACTGCTCTTTCGCAAGAGAGTGCAGCACGGTCAATCATTTAGAAAGGGTCGTAGATTCCCTTTTGCAAACTTAATCCAATTTTGTTGCCTGATAAGTAAAAAATATATAAATGTTTTAGGTTGAATAGATTCAGTTTAAAGTAAGGAAGTCTAACCAAACAAGAAAGTGCACCCTTGAAATTTTGGCTTTTCTATAAGAAGCGTCTGCACCTCCTAAATGCAAAATAGTTATGACTGCCAAATCAAGTATTCAACAGAGTTGACTTCTTACAGTGTTAGTCTTGCGGCAAGTTATGTTAGCAGATTGGTTATGATGTGAGTCTTTATCCTTACATC
>JBDRPB010000092.1:0-4912 GCA_043809485.1 Pseudomonadota bacterium
CGATATGGGACAGGGAGCGGAAACGGTGATCGCCCAGATCGTTGCCGAGGAGATGGGGGTGAGGGTTGAGGATGTGGTCGTCACCCATACCGACACGGACATCTGTCCCTGGGATGTGGGAGCCCATGCCAGCCGGACGACCTTTGTGGCAGGAAATTCAGCCAGAGGGGCGGCAAGAAAGATAAAAAAACAGCTCCTCGAAGTGGCAGCCAAATCCCTTGGGGAAAGCCCTGAAAATCTGGATATCCGGGACCGGGTCATCTTTTCGAAGAAGGATCCTGAGAAGAAGTCTCCCCTGGGAAAAGTATTAAGGGCGGCCCATTACACCGCGGGCGGAAGCATGATTATGGCAGAGAACTTTTATGATCCTTCCAATGAGAATCTGGATAAAGAATTTAAGGGAAATCTTTCCATGACCTATGCCTACGGGACACATGGCGTTGAGGTGGAAGTGGATAAAGAGACAGGTCAGGTAAAGATTCTCAAATATATTGCGGCCCATGATGTGGGCAGGGCGATCAACCCCATGCTCCTCGAAGGTCAGGTCTATGGGGGAGCAACGATGGGAATCGGATATGCCCTGACCGAAAAGCTTGTTTTGCAGAATGGGAAGGTGATGAACTCAAATTTTCTTGACTATAAGATGTTGACGGCGAAAGATGTTCCCAACATCGAGGCGATTGTCGTCGAAACGAATGATGAATTCGGTCCCTTCGGAGCCAAAGGGATTGGCGAACCAGGGCTCGTCCCAACAGCCCCTGCCATTGCCAATGCTATCTATGACGCAATAGGGGTGAGGATTAAAGAACTTCCGATTACTCCGGAGAAGGTATTAGCGGCATTGAAAGAAAAAGATAAAGGAGCCAGGAGTCAGAATTCAGAATGAAAAGGGTGCCGGCAAAATCTTTTCAAGATTTAATTGTTTGGCAAAAGGCACATCAATTCGTTCTATCCATTTACTATTTCACTGAAAGTTTCCCAAAAAGTGAGTTGTATGGATTAACTTCTCAACTTAAAAAAGCTGCTATTTCCACTCCCGCTAATATAGCAGAAGGCTTCAAAAAGAAGACGAAAGCAGATAAGGCTCTTTTTATGAATCTGTGATTCAGACAGTAGACAGTAGACCATAGACTTCAGACCATAGACTGAAAGTGATGAAATGGTTAGAGATTATACAAAAACCTCATAGGATTTAAAGGATTATAAGAGGTCTTCCTCTGCAACCCCCGAGTGGTCTGAATTTTCTGTATCCTAATACTGGAAAGTCTGATGTCTAACGTCTGAAGTCCAGTGTCTGAATTGCAATTATGAATATTGCACAGGGTTCTCTTGAAGAATGCCGGTATTATTTGATTCTTGCCAAAGACCTCGGGTATGGCGATAGCTCTGGATTGACATCCCATCTCGAAGAAGTGAGCAAATTGTTGCAAGCATATTTATCCTCTATCTTGAATTCTTTCTTCCGCCCCCTGTCTCCTGACTCCTATCTTCCGCTTTCTGTCTTCTGGCTCCTGACTCCTGCCTCCTGTCTCCTGGCTCCTTCTTTCCCCTTTTTGTCCAAAATTGTCATCATTTTGGTTATATTGTCATAAATTATCCACTTTTTAGCAATTAAACCCTCCCAGTAAATCCATTCACCTTATCCTCTTAAAATCTGAAAATATCTTAAATATTAAACAGATAGAAACAAAATCTGATTTTTTATGAAAATTTGGAGCAGTTTGGAACAAAACTTGCTCTTATAACCTGTCGGATTAAAAGCAAAAGGGAAATTTAAAGGTTTTATAAAGTTCTGGAGGTGACTGAAATGTATATACCTTCCTCAGATTCAAAAGAAATCATCTCAACTATTACAAAGATGGAGATCAAGAAAGACGATGTCGTTGCCATTATGATTGGTGAGAAGAATAAACCAGACATCCATCAAATTATCTCAGGACTGAATGAAAATGGGATCAAATTCTTCGGCGGAATTTTTCCAGGCATCATCTACAGAAATTACAAATACGAGGAGGGTGCCATTCTCATGGTCCTCCCTGTCCTGGAAAAACCTTTTCTCATCAAGGGCCTCAACACTGAACAGATCGAAATCCCTGATTTCGGAAAGGAGATCATGGAGAACCATGGTTCTAAATACACGGCAATGATTTTGGTGGATGGTCTGACTTCTAACATCTCTTTCTTCCTTTCAGAGATGTTCAATCGTCTCGGCAATTCCGTTCACTATTTTGGAGGAGGTGCAGGCTCCTTAACCTTAAAGCAGGAACCCTGTCTTTTCACTTCTGAAGGGTTTGCTCAAGATGCAGCCATCGTCACCTTCATCAAACTCAATAGCCATCTTGGTGTTCGTCACGGGTGGGAAAGAATTATGGGACCATTCGTAGCAACGAAAACAAGAAAGAACATCATCATGGAATTGAACTGGAAGAATGCCTTCGAGGTTTATCGAGAAACGGTAGAGGGTGATTCAGGAAAGAAACTTACACCAGAAAACTTTTTTGACATCGCCAAAGGATATCCTTTTGGGATCCACAAAGAAGGGATGGAAGATATTGTTCGGGATCCCATTTCTGTCAACCAAAAATCTGAACTTTTTTGTGTCGGTGAGGTTCCTGAGAATACGGTTTTGAGTATTTTGAAAGGGGAAAAGGCTTCCCTGATCCAAGCCGCTGGTCAGGCGGCAGAGGATTGCCTACAAAGTGGAGCTAAAAATATCCGACAATGCCTTATCGCCGATTGCATCTCAAGAGCGATTTTCCTCGAAGAAAATTTCATAAAAGAATTGGAAATAGTAAATCGAAAGATTCCCTCTTCAGATCCTCAGCATACGCCCATGGGAATATTGACCTTAGGAGAAATATCCTCTTATGGAGAGGGATATCTTGAGTTCTTCAATAAGACTATTGTGGTGGGAGTTTTATATGAAGGGTAAAGAGAGTCTCAGCCAAATCACTTCTGATATTTCCGTCCTCTACGAACTCTCCCTTGCAGTAGGACAATCTCTTGATTTTAAGACAAATTGTGACCGCTTCCTTAAAACAATGATGGCCCGCAAGAATCTCGGTTATGCCTCTGTATGGATCAAAGGAGAGTACCTGGTGGATATAGAGGAGAGGAATCTACCCTTAGAAAGTATTAATAATTTGGTTTTTCTCGTCTATGCAAATCCTCAATTCCGCATACGAGAAACTTCCCTCCCCCTTCATCATCCTGTCTTCTCTTCGCTTGACGGAAAAGAGGCCTTTTCTATTTCTTCTTCAGAAAAAGGCTTCTCAAAAATGATCACCGAGAGGGGAATTGAACAAGGCGCTTTCGCTATTTTTAGTCTGGGCAAATTTGGCTTTCTAAAGCTCTTTTCTATGGCAAGAGAGAGGCCGTTCAAAGAAGAGGAGTTAAGCCAGCTTAAGAATGTCATTTCTAAATTCGTCGTTTCACTTGAGGGCTGTATTGCTCATCAGAAATTGATTTGGGAGATCACCGAGCGCAAGCGGGCGGAAGAGAAGTTAAGGGAAAGCGAGGAGAGATTCAGGGACTTATATGACAACGCGCCCATAGGATACCGCGAATACGATATAGAGGGACGAATCACCAATGTCAATCAGACAGATCTGGATATGTTGGGATATTCCCGCGAAGGAATGGTAGGGCAGTACATGTGGAAGTTTAATGTTGAAGAGGAGACCGCTCACGAGCAGATCATGGAGAAGTTGGCTGGGAAAAGGCCTCCTGGCCGAGGTCTTGAGCGCACTTACCGCAGAAAAGATGGAACCACAATTCCAGTCCTGATTGAGGATCGACTCATCCTCGATGAAAAAGGGCAAATAAAAGGTATCCGTTGCACCATCCAGGATATTACCGGGATCAAACAGACAGAGGAAGCGCTGCGAAGGAGTGAAAAGGCATCAACCCAGCTGGCTCAAGAGAATGCAGTAGTTGCCGAGATTGGAAGGATCATCAGTTCATCACTCAACATCGATGAGGTTTACGAGCGCTTCACCAAGGAGGTGGCTAAACTCATCTCTTTCGATCGGATTATGATCAACATTGTCAATCCCGAAAACAACACTACCAGCTTCGCCTACATCGCAGGGATTGATGTACCGGAACGCCGGGTTAAAGATATCACCCCCCTCAAGGGCACTGCTACCTTTGAATGCATGCTTACACGGTCAAGCATGCTCATCCAACCAGAGAACATAGACGAGTGCTTAGCCCGTTTCCCGGCACTTTTGCCCACTTTCCAAGCCGGACTTCGATCAATCATATTTGTCCCCATGATCTCAAAAGATCAGTTCATAGGGGCTTTGTCTTTGCGATCCCTCAAGCCGAAAGCTTATACAGATCAGGATGTGAGGCTTGCCAAGAGCATCGCCAATCAGATTGCCGGAGCCATTGCCAACGCACAGCTTTTTAGCGAGCGTCAGGGGGCAGAGGAAGCACTTCAAAGGAGTGAGGAATCAGCGAAGCGGATCGCTCAAGAGAATGCAGTGATGGCCGAGATTGGAAAGATCATCAGCTCATCGCTCAACATTGATGAGGTTTACGAGCGCTTCACCAAGGAGGTGGCTGAACTCATCTCTTTTGATCGGATTGTGATCAACATCGTCGATATTCAAAACGAGACTACCGCCACTCCCTATGCCGCCGGTATCGACGTACCAGGTCGCCAAATTGGGATTTTCATGCCCCTGGCGGGTACCGCTACAGAAGAGTGTTTTCGCACAAGGTCAAGCATGCTCATCCAACCAGAGGACATAGACGAGTGTTTGGCCCGGTTCCCAGCGCTTTTGCCCACATTCCAGGCCGGACTTCGATCAATCATATTTGTCCCCATGATCTCAAAAGATCAGTTCATAGGGGCTTTGTCTTTGCGATCCCTCAAGCCGAAAGCTTATACAGATCAGGATGTGAG
>JBDRPB010000093.1:0-9458 GCA_043809485.1 Pseudomonadota bacterium
CCGGCCCTGCAGCGGACTGCGGAACAGTTTTCCAAAGCAACTGAGGGAATGGTCTCTTTTGCTGACAATTGCCTTATAAATGCTTGACGGCTTTCCCTGAAAATTGATATAGAACCCCATTTTAATACATTAAAATATTCATAACCGTTCACGGGTTCAAAGGTTCAGAGGTTTAAAGGTTGCATTCTCATCACCATACGTCATTTTGTAAACGTTTTGTACGGGAAAACAGACCGTTTCCACATCCCCACAAATGTGGAACATGGTATTTGGCAATTATGTGGCAAAACCAGCATTTTTTACAAGGACTTCGGGTCTTCAATTTTGTCCCTGTCCCTAACCCTGAACGTTGAACCCTGAACCTGTGAACGCTTAAAAATATTCACTAATATGAAAGGAGAACAAATGAAAACACTAAAAGATTGGATCGTTCCCTGGCTTTATACGTCAAGAGAGTACAATGTAGGTATTTTGGATACGGCCATGGACAACCCCGGTATTGCCCGCCTGATGCTCAATGAAAACCCCATCCAACCGTCGGAAAAGGTCATTGAGGCGGTGGTGGAATCTCTTCGACACGGCAACTGGTATCCAGACAGTTTTTTACGGTTGAGAACTAAAATCGGCAAGATGTACGGTCTGGGCCCGGACAATGTAGCCCTGGCCAACGGATCTTCGGACACCATCGACGCCATGATGCGCTTATTTCTGCAACCAGGAGATGAGTTCATGCTGTCCACGCCGACCTTTGAGCTGTTTCCGCCCCGGGCCGAGCTGTGCAATGCAAAAGTCGTTCAAATTCCGGTGCGGGAAGGTGACCTACAGTATGATGTGGATGCGATGCTCAATGCCATCAATGAACGGACGAAATTGATCCTGATCATCAACCCCAACAACCCCACCGGCGTCTTTATCGAAGATGAGGATTTAATTCGATTTTGCGAAACGGGTATCCCCCTTTGCGTGGATGAAGCATACCTGGATTACAACCCGGACAGGCCTTCAAAAGCACCCCTGATCGAAAAATATCCGCAGGTGTTCCTATCGGTTACCTTTTCCAAAGCCTATGGATTTTGCGGTATCCGATTCGGGTTTGTACTGGGCACCGAAGAGATGATTGCCGCCTTCAATCGGATGTTTTTACCCTGGAACGTGAGCCGGATGGCTGCGGCCGCCGCTGAAGTCATCATCGACAACCCTGATGAGGTCAAAGCGAAGGTCGAACACAACAACAAGTGGATGGCCATTTTTACGGAAGAGCTTAAGAAATTGGGGCTTAAAACATATCCGGCCAATGGCAATTACATGCTTATCGACGGCACCATGACCGGCAAAACCACCGCGGAGATCCTCCAGGCCGCCCTTGACGATAATATCTATCTGAAAAAGATCGGTGAACTCCATGGTAAAACCGGTTATTTCAGGGTAACCCCCGGCACGGATGAAGAAAATGAACGATTCCTGAAATTCATCCGGGCCTACTTCGGTTAGTCACCGGCAAAGGCAGATTGACGAAAACAGCGCACCCCGACCGGTTGGGACTCCCATTCGGTTGGGATGTGATGTGTCAAGTAAAAGCGGAGATCGCCGGCGTGCACTAAAGTGCATTAATAAAGGGAACATCCTAAAATACAATATCCAAATTTACAATAATCCATCACTCTTGCGAAAATGCCAGTAAATAGTTACAATAATTTTCTTATACCTTTCCGTATTTTGTTGAATATAGTTTTGAGCTCTCCATGAATTTCAAGACGCCCTCCCGGAAGCGAATGGGCATGCTGCCATTGGGCAAGATAGTCATTGATTTCCTTTTTCCAGCGTTTCCTGTCCCAGGGCAACACAGGGCCCACG
This sequence comes from Pseudomonadota bacterium, assembly GCA_043809485.1. Lineage (GTDB taxonomy): Bacteria > Desulfobacterota > DSM-4660 > Desulfatiglandales > Desulfatiglandaceae > 4484-190-2. The sequence continues at coordinate 1,855 of JBDRPB010000093.1, forward strand.
AGCTTTCGAACCCTGCCAAGATATTCCCTCCCTCCGTGCGGGATCAGCAACCCGATTCTTACCCGCCTTAACAGAAGATCAGTCAGGTGCCTCACATTTTCATGCTTTGCCACATAAGGCAGTTCCGCCCAAAGTGTTCGGGTGCCGGGAATGGGTTTCAGGTCTTGCAATGCGGCAGTCCTGACAAGCTCATTCGCGGACTCACCATACCTGCCAAAGAGATTGCGCCAGGTATCCTGCGCCAGGCCGAAGTCTTCTTCCGGGACCACAGATGGCTGGGTAAAACCCGGTTCATCCGGATCCGGCAAATCAACGGGCGGCAAAAAGGGTTTGGCCGTTTTAAGGGCATCAAAAGCCAGTTTGCGAAATGTGGTCAGCTTTCCGCCGGTGATGGTTACAAGACCCTTATCCACCCAGGCCACATGCTCGCGGGATTCATGCGATGGGGCCAGTTTACCATCACTCAGCACGGGTCTTACACCGGCAATGGTAGAAAGGCAATCTTCAGGAGAGATATCAAGGGAAGGGAATATAAAATGCAGCCCTTCTATCAGATACGACACTTCTTCTTCTGTAATGGCAGGCTCGATGGAAAGGTCTTCTTTATGGTCAAGGTCCGTAGTCCCCACAATTATTGCCCCTTCCCAGGGAAACATAAACACAGACCTGTTGTCTAAAGGATGGGAAAAACTGACGGCCTGGTCCACGGGAAGGACCCGGGCAGGAAATATCATGTGACTGCCTCGCAAAGGGCGTAGGTGGAGGTTCGGTTTGGGTGAAGGATGCAATTGCTCTGCCCAGCAGCCGGTGGCATTGATCACCGCGCTGGTAGAAAGGGTTTTTGTTTCATGGGTTTCCACATCTTTAATGGTCACCCCGACAACTTCGCCCTGATCATTCCGGTTTATTGTTTCAACCGAGGTGTAATTTAATGCATGGCCCCCGGAATTAATTGCTTCGGTAATCAAGCGCAGTACTAAACGGGCATCATCTACCTGTGCATCAAAAAAATGAAAAGCCCCCATAAGGCCTTTCTGATCGATATGAGGCACCAATTTGACAGATTCAGGTACATCGTAAAACCTGTGCTGTCGTTTTTTGGCAATAAGATCATAGATGGAAAGGCCCGCTTCAAGGGTCCACTTCCCCAGACCCCGCCCCCTGTATATCGGAACCAGAAAACCTAATGGTTCAACCAGACCCGGGGCTTCTTTCAGGAGACGCTCACGCTCCTTAATAGAATCCCGGGTCAGAAAAATATGTCCTTCTTTGAGATAGCGAAGGCCACCATGAACCAATTTTGATGAGCGGCTGGAGGTCCCCCAGGCAAAATCTTTTTGCTCTACAAGGAGCACATTTAGGTCCATGCGAACCGTTTCCCGAAAAATGCCAGCGCCGGTGATCCCCCCGCCGATAATGACCAGGTCCCAGTTTTCCTTAATGGCTTTCATGGTTATAGCCCTTTAAGTCCTTTCCAGATTTCAACACTCTTTTTCATGGTCGAATAGACCACGCGCTCCACGTCTTTCCCTCCCCCGTCAATGGCATCGTACAGGTCCAGGTAATAGCTACGGGAGATTTTTCGTGCCTTTTTAAGGCTGAAGTATTTAAGCGCTAATGATTCAAACATCCAGGAAAAATCATTAAAAATCAGCCTGTATATGGGGTTTTTTGCGTGGCTTGTCATTAATAGCTGCAGGTCCCAGTCGTAAAGGCTGAATGCCTCGGCCTTATCCTCAAGGGTGTTGGCCTTAAATAAATATGTCAAGAGCACTTCAGGCGCCCTATCGGCAGACAGCCGGGCGATAATGGGCAGCAGGTTAGACCTTGCCTCAAGTAGATGGGTGATAAATCCATTTGGCAAATATTCGCTATATCGTGACATGGTACTGAGCAGGCCCATGCCGCCCTCTTCCCAGTAATTGTTGACCACCGTTGGTTTCCCATGGTGTATGGTAATCCATCCTTCCCTTGCAAGACGGTGCAGGGTTTCCCGCAGTGTCTGTCTTGTTACGCCTATTTTTTCGGCAAGGGTCCTTTCGTTGGGCAAGGCCGATCCCGGCGGATACCTGCCGTTCAGTATTGAAGTGACCACCTGGTGTTCAACATACTGGGCCGGTCGAAATGGTGATTTAAAATTCATATCCAAGACTTTGTTGACAGGATTAACATCATATTCAGGAATAAACCACCAAAAGTAATTATATCAATCCACATAAAAATCCTTTACTTATTCTCTTGAAACTGGTAAGAGGTCATACCAGTTAAACATAGAATAGTCAACACTTTTTCAACCTGACATCTAACCCCACAGGTTGCACTTTTTCAAAAACAGAGGGTATAATGTTGAAACTAAAAGGTTTTCAACCGGATTGGGCAAATGAATCCCCTCCAAATGGGACATATCGTTCTATTTTCAAGTGGGGGGCGCCGGACAGGTTCAAGCATCCGAACCACAGGTTTTACGCCATGATTAAAAAAGAGTTTCAAATGTCGGATGCAGATTTCAAGAAAAGGCAAAACCAGGGAAACGAACCGGTTAAACTGGACAGGCCGCCCCAACTGGCAGATCAACAGATCGAACGATTCACCCAAATTGTGGGCCGGGAAAATGTTTCTTTAGATGACTATTCCCGGGCTAAATATGCAAGCGGTAAGACCATGGAAGAGGCCATGGAGTTGAGGCGGGGAATTGTCGGGGAAGTCGCAGATCTCATTGTCTATCCCCGCAGCAAAGAAGATATCCGGAAGATCGTGATCTACTGCAATGAAAAAAAGATTCCGGTATATGTGTATGGCGGAGGGTCTTCAGTAAATTTTGGCTTTAAGCCCGTTAAGGGTGGTGTTACCTTGGTGATGAATACTCATATGAACCGGGTGCTTTCGTTCAACGAAACCAATCAAACCATTACTGTTGAGCCCGGTATAATGGGGTCTGCCTATGAAAACATGCTCAATAATGCTCCGGAGTTCTTCGACGCAAAAAGGAGCTATACCGGCGGCCACTTTCCCCAGTCTTTTGAGTATTCTTCGGTGGGCGGCTGGATTGTCACCCTTGGCTCCGGCCAGCAATCGTCGTACTATGGAGATATGTACGATATTGTACTGAGCCAGGAATATGTTACACCTGCCGGCTCATTTAAAACATATGATTACCCTGCTACCGCCACCGGCCCCAAGGTCAACGACATCATGAAGGGAAGCGAAGGCGCTTTCGGGGTCCTGGTTGGTGCAACCCTGAAAATCTTTAGATACATGCCGGAAAACCGTAGGAGATTCGCCTTCATGTTCCACACCTGGATAGATGCGGTCAATGCCTCCCGCGAAATTTCCCAGGCAGAGTTTGGCATGCCTTCCGTATCCAGGATATCCGATCCGGAAGAGACGGATGTTGCCTTAAAGCTCTATGGCATTGAGGGTACGGTCATTGACAGGCTAATGACCCTTAAAGGATTTAAACCAATGGAGCGTTGTCTTTATATCGGGCATACTGAAGGTGAAAAGGGTTTTACAAAAAATGTAAAGAAAAAGGTAAAAAGGATTTGCCGGCAGCACGGCGCCATGTACATCACCGGTCGTCCTGTTAAAAAATGGGAGCGCGGGAGATACGCAGATCCTTATATGCGGGAGGACCTGAACGATTTCGGCATTATGATCGATACCCTGGAATCAGGCATCACTTGGGATAAGCTCCACAACTTGCACCAGGGCGTAAGAGCATATATGAAAAGCAGGCCCAATACAATCTGTATGACCCATGCATCTCATTTTTACCCGCAGGGAACAAACCTCTATTTCATCTTCATGGCAAGGATGGATGACTTGAATGAATATAAAAGATTTAAGGAAGGGATTATTGATCAGATTCAAAAACATGGGGGGTCATTAAGCCACCACCACGGTGTCGGCAAGATGATTGCGCCCTGGATGGAAGATCACTTGGGAAAAGTCCAGATGGATGTATTGCGGGCATTAAAGACCCATTTTGATCCGCACAGCATAATGAATCCCGGTGGGACCCTCTGCCTGGATACGCCTGATTCTGAAAAGCGGTTTGCAGCCCAATAACAGAGAATCAATTTGCCCAGAAGGGATCACATAATCTGTGAAAGGTCAGTTATTGCTCTTGTAAAAACTTATTAGTTATTAGTTGCTCGAAAGACGACCAATAATCCTGCGAACCTTATAGAATAAGAATTAAAAGGGGCAAATAATGATTGACGGATCTTCGGAAACCATCGACGCCATGACCGGCAAAACTACCGAAGAGATCCTCAAAGCCGCCCTTGACGATAAAATCTATCTGAAAAAGATCGGTGAACTCCATGGTAAAACCGGCTATTTCAGGGTAACCCCCGGCTACCCGATTAGAGGCGGTTGCCTGTGATGAGCTGCGTATAGGTCTAAAAGCCCGCGTATCATTTTTTGATACTGTGTATTATGCTTTTTTGCTTCATTCTTAAAAAAATCAACGCTGTTTTTGCTGAGGGTAATAGTGATTTTTACATTCTCCTCTTTGAATAACAAATCTCCAGGAGGAGGTAGAAAATCATCAACTATACGCAACTTACCCAATGGCTCATCAGTATATTTAATCTTTGCTTTCATATATTTTCCTCCCTTTTCGCTCACGGAACGATATGTCAAACGGGCCGAGAGCAAAAGGAAAATTTTCAAATAATAATTAGAAAAGTATCATCGCAAATACTGCTCCCCCAACCGGTGCAGAAACATCCCGTAAGCCTTCTGCCCCCGCTCGTAGTTAGACAGCCGAAAGAACTCGTTTGGAGAATGCTGCCGTTCGTCCTGAAGACCGAACGCGAAAACGATGGTATAGGTCTGAAGGTATTGGAGGAACATACCAATTGCCGGGATTGTGCCGCCCATGCGGACCTGATAGGGCTCTTTGGCGTAAACCTCCCGAAGAACAGAGCTTGCGATACGCATACCAGGCTCAGATGCCGGAACTAAATACGGGATCGCCCCGCTCTCCGACTTTTTGACTGTCACGTTGACACCGGGCGGTGCCACTTTGTTCACGTGTGCCTGGACCAAATCGCCAATTTTGGACGGATTCTGGTCGGCTACCAGACGGCATGAAATCTTGGCATGTGCGGTGCTGGGTAGGACCGTTTTCAAACCCTCTTCCTGGAAGCCACCATATATGCCATTTACCTCCAGGGTTGGCCGAGCCCAGGCTCGTTCATGGGTGCTGAATCCCGGCTCGCCAAAAGTGCTCAGCGCACCGACCTCGCCCAGATATTCGGCCTCGTCAAAAGGTATTTGTCCTATCTGGCCCCGCTCTTCATCGGTGAGTTGTCGGACGTCGTCATAGAACCCGTCTACAGTGATCCGTCCATCTTTTTCATGCATGGAGTCTAATATCTCGACCAGGGCATGGATCGGGTTTGCAATGGTGCCACCATAGGTCCCGGAGTGGAGGTCATGATCGGGACCCTGGACGTCGATGAATATTGCTGCCAGTCCCCGGGTGCCCAGGATGAGAGCTGGTTGATTTTCTTCCCACTGCCCGCCATCGGCACTCAAGATCAAATCGCAGGACAGCAACTCCTTGTTGGCCGATATGAAATCTGGCAACTGGGGGCTGCCAATCTCCTCTTGACCCTCAAACAGGAACTTGACGTTGACTGGTAAGCTGCCCTCGGTCTTTAGCAAAGCTTCAGTAACGATGATAGGGATAAACATGTTGCCTTTGTCATCAGACGCACCTCTGGCGTAGATGCAGCCATCCTTAATAATAGGCTCAAAGGGTGGGTTGTCCCACAAGTCCAGAGGATCCACCGGTTGGGTATCAAAGTGGCCGTAGATCATTACTGTCGGTTTGTCTGAGGCGTGCAGCCAGTCGCCGTAGACCACCGGATGGCCGCCTGTGGGCATGATTTCGACTGATTCGATTCCGGCTGCTTTCATCCGAGCTTCCACCCACTCGGCTGCATGCTGGACGTCGGGCGTATGCTCAGGTAGACTGGATATGCTGGGAATCCGCAGAAACCCGAGCAATTCTTTAATGAATCGGTCCTTGCGCTCGTGCAGATAAGTTTGCCATTCGGCCATTTCAATTGCCTCCTTTGTTTTGAGTTCAGACCTCGTTAAGTGGTTGAATAGTTGAGTAGTTAACTGGTTAAATTCACGGACATATTTGTTTTTAGTCCCGCCGTGGCGGGAGACATTTACCAATTTGATATCTGTAACCTATTGAAATTAACGCAATGATTTTCCAACTTAACCATTTAACCACTCAACTATTTGACTATATATAGAGTTAGTAAAAAGCGCAAAATTTGCCTTGGAGCAGATTATATGGTATCAAGTATGTAGTTGCAAAGATTATTAAGCTAAAGATGGATCTTGGGAGGCAGTATGGAGCTTACATGGTTTGGCACGGCTGGTTTTCGCATTGCAACCGGCAAGCACACTATCCTGATTGATCCGTATTTGTCCCGCAATGAGAAGGCTCTTCCAAAGCAATCTTTAAAACCATCTGATATTCAAGATGGAGATTTGATCTTTATCTCTCATGGGCATTTTGATCATATCTACGATGTTCCACTAATCGCCTCAAAGACAGGGGCGAAGGTATATTGCGGCAAAGACATTAATGACACGCTGGCCCAAAAAGGCGTGAAGAGAGAGCAGATCCATGGTGTTAATTCTGATGGAGAAACTTTTGACTTTAACGGATTACAAGCTCAGGCATTTTTCAGCAAGCATGTACAATTCGACCGGTGGTTATTAATTAAAACCCTTGCTCGTGTCAATTTTCGTCTGCTCCGGTATCTGCCGCTGATACGTGACTATCCGGAAGGTAAGGTATTAAGCTGGCGATTTATTGTTGAAGGAAAGGTGATTCATCACTTCGGGAGCGCAGGTTCAACAATGGATGAACTGGAACGGCTTGGAAAGCAACCAACGGACATTCTTCTTGTGCCGCTGCAGGGACATACGCGCATTGCTCAAATCGCCCACAAATATGTCAAGGCACTCCAGCCCAAAGTAGTTATCCCTCATCACCAAGACAACTTCTTTCCGCCGATTTCTACTATGATCGATATGCAACCGTTTGTGGAGCGTGTAAGGCAGACAAATCCGAATACTGACATACGGATTTTGGAGATAAATAAGACCATGACATTTTAAATTCACTATCGCTGACTGTTTCAATGGCCCCTTTTAGGGGCCTTCCCCATATCACCAGTTCTACTGGTGGTTGCTGATTATTCATATCCTAAAGATAGCTTGTCCTTAACGCTGCCATAGGTGGTTCTTGAGATGTAAATATCCCCCCGGCAGCGCGAGTACTTCGGATTGAACAAGGGTTGCAGAATACAATATATTGAGGTAGATTAGACATTCAGGTTCATCTATGAGTGTCAATTTTAGTTGCATGTATCTTATACGTATCGCAACATATTGAAAATAATGATTATATCAGATAATGGCAAGGTATCCCAGGTTTGAATCCGTCAAATCTTTGGCTGATTTCATTGGATATCATAGGTCTCTCATGCTATGAATAATCTCAATATACCTGTACTCGATACAAAATCAAAAAGATGCTATAAATGGAAATCCCAGCCAACTCT
>JBDRPB010000094.1:0-4027 GCA_043809485.1 Pseudomonadota bacterium
ACCTTGGAGAGTCTTGGCACGATAAGCTTGATGTTATCAGCTTCATTAAATGTAGGTATGATTATGGAAATCATTAGTCTAAGGGGCGGTGAAACCCACTGCTGCAAAACTCACAGCAGATCTTGTGGGCTGTTCATGCCACACCTCATAACCGAGGACCTGCCCCCTGGACGGTGGCAATATCTCCATGAGACAAGCCATGGCGGAAAAACCACACACGTTGAATTGGTCCTTGACCCTTACGGATTCTTCCCAGAACATGTCTGTCTGCGTATTTGAAAACGCCTTTAAAAGGTTTTGATCATGCATTTCGGATTGGCTCTGGAGGTGAGTGGCAGGCATGTTGTGGCCGAATTTTGGCCCGATGTGTGAGAAATCAACACCTGCCACAACCAGGGTTTCATGGTCTCCATGGCTTAAAATACCTGAAAGAGCTTGTAGGAAAGGCCCGGCAGTTTCCATGTAGGCAGATCGACTGTAACCGGATAGAGATGGCATTAACGGGCCGCACAGAATAGGGATGATTGTGAACGAATCCTCCGGCAGGAGATGCTGTAAGAAGATCACCTGAAATTCCACGGAGTGTTCGGCCCTGTGGCCAAAGTCATTCTCAGAAATGATTGCCCGCCCGGCATCCCACAATTCTTTGACCATGTTTCTGTCGTTTTTGACCACACCGAGTGGGGTTTCGAAATCCTTTTCCGTCAGACAGAACAGATCGCCCATCATCTGATGGCCTACGCCCAGCACAACAACCCTTGATGGTGACGTGTATTTAAGCCACTGATAGCCGCTTGCGTAAACCCGTGAGCCCACTGAAAGATCAATGTGAGGTGCAACCAGGGCAACCACCCTTGCCTCCGGTTTTGGGGCAGGGGCTTGGGCCTTAAGGATCTCATCCAGCCTGCTTTTCAGGTCCGCGGGTTTATCAGGATATGAGCGTCCGGAATGGGAACATGGCCTGGCGGTTTTTGCAGCAAACTGGGCCACAATATTCTCCCTGGCGTGTTCATATTTTTTCGTATCAAGGAGAAATGATTCATCCAGATGGGCCAGCAGGGCTTCCACCTCGCCCGTCCCAACCAGGACACCACCCTTTTGCCTTATAAGGGCCATCTGAATATCCCGGACGGTATTGGTTCCATCCAGAAGGGTCATGAACTCGTAAAGTGACCAGGGCACGGCTTTGCCTTCTTCAACCAGGCCAAGGTGGTCTCTGACAAGAACGAACTGGCTATTACCCTGGTTAATTGGAAAAAATTCCAGATCCCTTCTTATTCTGGGGTTTTTATTGGCTTTCATTTTTCCAGGTAAAGAAAAAGCAGGAAGAAGAATTTTAAAAGCGGTAGGTTATGAGTCCATGGGATGTGTCATAAGGTGAAACGCTGACCTGGACGCGGTCCCCAACCATGACCTTAATACGGTGTTTCTTCATTCTCCCGGAAAGTACGCCCCGTACAGTGATGTCATTATCACATTCAATGCTCATGTTGCCTCCACCAAGTACCTTTTTGACCACACCCTCCAATTGTATTAGATCTTTTCTACTCAAAATACTCCTTTCTCAACTCTACAGCCTGATCGAATTTTTTTCAACCATATCATTTTATGGAATAATGTCAACCAAATGGTCGCATTTTCAGCGGTGACGTATGCTTTCCCCCTCATCCTGTCCTTCTCTCACTTATGATATGGAATTAACGCATTGAATTCATTACAATAAATACCCTCCTCCTTAAAGAGGGAGGGCAGGGGTGAAAATACCGCCATGGCCCGGCAATGGCATCTGACCGTTCTGCCGTGTTCAACAGGTTTTTTCGTGACGTTCGGTTTTTGTTATTGTATCATTAATATAAAAATTGTAACTCAGGTTCTGGGTTCACGGTTCTGGGTTCACGGTTGGTCGCTTTGCGCTCTTCATATTTCTTGACATAGTTGATGAACCTATGAACGGTTACAAACCTTGTAAAAGTTTAGCTTTGCAAATATCCTAACAATCAAACGATACAAGTAAAAATATCCTCAACTATATCCTTAACTATGCCACCCAATGAACTCTCAAAGGCTTTCAGGTCTTTTACCTATTCAAAAGACACTTTTTTGCCACAAACCAGCAACCTTCTCGTCGAGTCTCCCCTTGAAATTGTCATTAATCGCGAAAAACATATCCTCATCATGTTCACACCTGAAATGACTAAAGAGCTGGTAATCGGTTTTATTTTCACTGATGGTCTCGTCAGCGATATCTCTGAAATTGAAGAATGCATTATTTCTCAGGCCCAAAAGGAGGATGGTGGCCAGGTTATTGAGGCTAAAGTTTCGATTTCTTCGCAAAATTCAGACCTCTTATCTAATAAGTCGTCAAAGAGGATTTCCTATTCAAGCTGCGGCATTTGTGGAAAGGAAAACTACTATGATTTAAGTCGAGGATTGAATCGAGTGAAAAGCCGGCACCGATTTTCTATGGAAATCTTAAAAGAACTTCCCGCTAAGCTTGAAATGCTTCAACCACTGTACAGGGAAACAGGTGGGGCTCATGCTGCTATACTTTTTGATTCCGCCGGTAAAACCGTTTTTCACTGTGAAGACATGGGACGTCATAACGCGCTGGACAAGGTCATTGGATTGACCCTGATCAATGGAATTTCCACCGACGACAAGATATTGGTTTCGAGCGGTCGGGCCAGCCTGGAAATGATTCTTAAAACCACAAGAATCGGGTTCCCTGTCTTTGTGGCCATGTCCAGGCCCACCTCCAGCGCAGTTGAGGCAGCCAAGTTTTATAATATCACCTTAATTGACATGGCCCAGCACTCCAACAGAATCTATAGCCATGCCCGTCGTATTGCAGGATTCGAAGGGGAGTAGGGTGATATGAAGAAGATTAAAGATGTTACAGGGGTTATCCTTGCGGGCGGCAAGAGCCTCCGCTATGGCAGGAACAAGGCCCTGGTGAAAATTGACGGCATTCCATTGATTGAAAGAACTATCAATGTTATGGGGTCTCTATTTAGACATCTGATCCTCATCACCAATACCCCGGATGAATACTCCTACCTTAAACTCCCGATGCATGAAGATCTCATTAAGGGCCTGGGACCCTTAGGCGGGATCTTTACGGCGTTGATGACTATCAGAAATCAAGCAGGCTTTTTTGTGGCCTGTGATATGCCTCATCTTAACCGGGAGCTGATTCATTATATGGTGGAGGTCCGGTACGATTTTGATGCGGTGGTTCCCAGGACACATGCGGGTACCGAGGCACTGCATGCGCTCTATGGCAAGCGTTGCCTTCCGCCAATAAAACGCTTGATTGATTCCAGCCAATACCAGGTTTTCCGATTCTTCCCCAAGGTATCGGTCCGCTACGTTGATGAAAACGAAATTCGACGCTTTGATCCGCAATTGGAGTCCTTTTTTAATATCAACAAACCGGGTGCAATGAAGAATGTTGATAAAGTCAACAACCACCCCTAAAAGAGATGGCTTGAATGGTGAGCCTAAGATGGTCCAAATATGTAAATAAATTGAATTCGAATGACAAAGGTCAAAGCCCAAATTTCAAATGAATGTCAAATTACAAATGCTAAAAAATATATATCCACCCAGTAATTCAAACTCAGCTTACACTGATGAGGATGCACAATGGGAAAAAGATAAATAGTGCCCGACCGAAAACTGTTATTTTTCCCAATCTCTGCGTCAGGCTCAAATTATAATCCTCGAAACACTAAATGTATTCCTGTGGTTATAATTTTCGCCTTCCTTGATCTTGGGAAAAATCCCTAGTTTTCGTTCAGACACTAAATAACTGATCGTTTTGGAAAACATTTCGACATTGGGGTTTTGGATTTGATTTGACATTTGGATCTTGTCATTTGAACATTATTCCATAAGGTATCAGTGTTTCTTCCTACAATAGTCAATCTTCAATCAAAAATAGTCAATTCATTATCTCACCCGGTATTTATTTGAAATAGGAAGTCTTCTGTCTTTCCCCAGGCCTCGTGGAGTTATCTTGATCCCT
>JBDRPB010000095.1:0-3773 GCA_043809485.1 Pseudomonadota bacterium
AGAGAGACGCTGGATAAAGTGTGACGGTTATCTTCAGCCGACAGAAAGAACTGAGTGATTTCCAATCTGATTCGGGGATCAGCCCGATCTGCAGGATTGCACATCAACTCATCAGAAAAATTGCCCACCGAAAGTGTTGACTGGGGGCAAGCAGAAGCCGGAGCCGAGGAGATAGTACCTTTTTTCCTCGAGTCCTCGTGTCACGCAGATCTGTGATATCTCCTACTCAGAGCAAGATATCATCCATCTCAAAAACCTGTGATATGTCTGACTGACACAAACGTGGGGATCAGGGATGGAGGAGATATCACTACAATCCTTACATTATTGCATCCGGCAGGTAATCGCGGTTGCCATGAGTCACTTCAAACAGGTGGATATCTACCCTTTGTCTGATTTTTCGAATGAATTCGTTGCCTTTAATGGGAATGCTGGCAAGCACCTGTTTGTCGGAGTTCAGAGCATCACATACCAGATTGCGAAAACGATTTGAAAATAGTTCCATCTTTCCGATTTCATCAATCACTATCAGTTCTACATTTGGATTCAGCAGGTCTAATGTCTCCAGAAATTCCTCAAAACCAGCCGTATCCACCCCGTATTTGCCCACCCTATGCTGGCTATCGATGTCCACATGGGCCAGGGTCCGGTGCTGTTCATTCAGCCCCTGCAGCTCGAAGCCCAATCGCAATCCCTTGTATTGAATTTCGGCTGTGCAGAAACCGGCCATATTGACTAATGGCATCCGGTCGATAATCTTCTGGACGATTGTTGTCTTGCCCACGCCGGGTTCTCCTGTTATGAGTGTCTTGGCATGTCTCAACCGCATCGGGTAATTCTCTTGAATATCTGATTAATTTAAAGCGCACTCATGTTAATGTTCGCCATGAGGTAATCCCGGTCTTCGTCATTTTGGACAAAAACACCCAGATTCCCGAGCCTGATCCGTTCTAAACCGGTGGACTTTACCTTCCTGTAGGCATCGATCATTTCTTTCGTATTGGGTCTCCTGAAGTCCTTCATCTGATGTTCTGGAAAAAAGGCCAGTATGGTAAAGGGAATCGCTGGGTCAACCTCTGATAGATCCCGCGCAATCCTTTCCAGCTCCTCGCTTTCTACAAGGTCAGGAATATAGAGGGACAAGACCTCCAAGGTAAATCCCAGCTTGAGAATTTCTTCAGGGAGTCTTAAGATATGCTCGTTGGAACATCCTGTCAGCCATTTATGTTTCTCGGCATCGTGAGCCTTAATGTCCAACCAGAAGGCATCTACACCGGAAGCCTGGAAACGAGCAAGGTTCTGAGGTGTGAGGCCGTAACCATTGGTTTCAATCAGTACCCAAAGGATGGTTTGAGTTTTGATCAGACGTGCGCATTCCTCGTAAAACTCGGGACAGCAGGTCACGTCTCCGCCTGTAAAGGCGACAATGTTCCTCGCAGGGCCGAACCCCTGGGGACTGAACAGGATGGCCTCCGTATCGAGGATACCCGGACAGGTGCTTGACCGCCATCCGCGCGTGACGCAACTCCCGCAGCATCGGCAAGTTTCCTGTGCATGCCAGGCAGTCGCCCTTTCCCGTGGCTCCTTAAGGTTCACCAACTTTTCGTATTCCAAGCTTTTCTTTAGGATGTCTTCAGGTGTGTACCAGGCCCCGTCTCGTACTTTGCTGAAATACCAGGAATGACATTTCCGGCAGGAGAAATTGCATCCGGATTGATATATAGAGAGATAATTTTCAGGCCGTGAGAGGTGAACCGAGGTGATAAGCCGGTATATATCCTCTTTTTCATATTTCAGCGTCGCCTGACACGCAGGCCGGCGCTTTCCGTCTACCTTGACCAGACAGCTTCCAGGGGAAAAGCCCTGTTTTTTGAGCTGGCATTTTGATGTTTCCATGGTCTGTTTTCTTTAAAGGATAACACAGTCTTCTTGTCGTTCTCAAACAGTTTTCCGGAGGGACGAAACGGTAATCCCATCATTAATCCTTTGAAGGTAACTATGCACCCTGCTTCTCTTTCAAAACTTTTGTGTAATTATACCGTTCAGTGCCATTTGTGCCAGCGGCGGTGCAAAATCGCCTCCGGCAAGGGCGGTTTTTGCAGGACACGTAAAAACCTGGGCGGAGAACTTTTTTCACTCATATACGGCTGCGTGTCCTCCATGAGGATATCACCCATAGAGATCAAGCCGCTTTATCATTTTTATCCAGGGAGTCAGTGGCTTTCTGTGGGAAGCCTGGGCTGCAACTTCCTGTGCCCCGGGTGTCAGAACTGGGAGATAGCCCATGCCAATGTTGAGCAAGAATTGGATTCTTTCCGGTTCGTCACTCCAGAGGAATCTGTCCGGCTCGCGCGTGACGGGCACTGCAAAGGGATTTCTTGGACATACAACGAGCCTACACTGTGGTTCGAGTATACGCTGGATTCTGCAAGGATTGCACGTGAGACTGGGCTTCTCACCAACTATGTGACCAACGCCTATATAACGGTGGAGGCGCTCGACCTCATCGGGCCCTACCTGGATGCTTTTCGTGCGGATCTGAAAGGGTTTTCGGACGAAACCTACAAACGTATCGCAAATATCAAAGGTTTTGACGGGATCCTGAAGATATTGGAGCGCGCCAAGCATTTCTGGGGCATGCATGTGGAGATTATCACCAACATCATACCGGGCATTAACGACCAAAATGTGGAGTTGAAAGAGATGGCAAGATGGATCTGTGATTGCCTGGGTATAGAGACACCCTGGCATGTAACCCGGTTTGTACCCCGCTTCAGGCTTGCCCATCTTACCCCGACCCCAGTGGCCAAATTGGAACAGGTCAGAGAGATGGGCCTTGAGGCCGGCCTGAAATATGTCTATCTGGGTAATGTCCCTGGCCATCATGCGGAGAACACCTATTGCCCTGCATGCGGCAAGCTCGTCATAGAACCTTTGTTAGTAGGAGACTTCCAAGCGTTAATGCTGTTGTAAAAAGCATTCCTAATTACCAGGAGATTGGCATAAACCTTTGTGCTAGCATAGTCAAGCATATAGGAGACAAGGAGAGAGCTCTCCTTTAAACTTATCGGGACCTTCCTATTGCTTTCAGTAAAGTCCGTTGCTGGTAGCGAAAGGAGGTAGTCCATAGTGCCTCTTTTGCCATAGAGGTAATTCCCGTTCGCCTGGCTTTCATCAAAGTTCTTTGAGCCCGGAAGGTCTACAAACGAGGTTGCCTGCAGGCAGATATTGTTTCTGATGCAGAAATCAGCAACATCTCTGCCGGAGTGATCATGGAGGGAATTGAAGTAGTCATATGGCAGACCAAAGATGAAAGAGCCAAAGACCCAGAAACCATGTTTTTGCATCTTTTTTATTAGTGCTGAATAATACTCGGATGCTGTTTTGCCGCTTTTTTTTATGGCTTTAGTTACATTTTTGTTGATGAACTCAAGGTTCCGAATGTCCAGTGATTCCAGTCCGATCATGAATCCGGATGCCCCAGAGAGCCTGAGTTTATCTAACAGCTTTTCATTATAGGCAATTTCAATACTGCCCTGGGCAAAATAGTTGATTTTTAAATTGGTGTTAATCATCCTGTCAGCAATCTCTTCAAGTTTCTCTCCTCCAAGAAGTAAATTGTCAGGCAAAAACAGGAAGTGGCGGTTCTTTAAGGAAACTCCGTTTTTCTGGTGTGATATGAGTTCATTGACAAAGTCTTCCGGTTCCCTGATAATAAAACTCCTAGCTGATTTCGGCAGAGAACCCAGTGAACAGAAATTGCAGTTATAGGG
>JBDRPB010000096.1:0-8708 GCA_043809485.1 Pseudomonadota bacterium
AGAGGCTGATCGGCCTGAAAATCAACGGTTTTCCGGGCCGAAGGACTATCTTGCCCTTGATTCATAATAAAATTCCCCCAACTCTCCTGTTTATCCACCAAATTGCAACAGCGCTAAAAAACCATTGGAACATATCCATCCTTGATAAGATCAGATATTATTGTGCCCACATAATCTACTTTCAGCCCAAGAGCCTCTATTTTTTCAGAGATGCCGTCACGGTCGGAAATAAATTTGCAAGCAATCGGTTTCTCAACGACACCAATTTCCTTCGCAGTTTGGGCTATACGTTCGTCTTCAACAAGGAGACGCTCAGATGGACCAAAAAAGATGATTTTGACCTTATCCATCCAGCCTTCAGTAAGCGTCCGACTTGCATACATCAGACCTGTTAAAGCCTTTTCATTTTCGCCAGTAGCAATGATCACCAACAGTTTTGAACTCATAATAATCCTCCTTCATCTCAATTTATAAATAATAGCTTTTTGAATGCACCTTGGTAAGGCCACCAGTTGTGTGTTATTCTCCTTTAAGGGATCGCTTCATGAGGGCTAAGTAATATTCCATGATGCCTTCAACCGTGCAGTAACAAACGCGTGGTCCATCAATTTCCCCCTGAATCCAGCCTGTTTCCTTCAAGACCTTAAGATGCTGTGAGACACTCGACTGGGCCAGAGGAAGAGCATCGACAATGTCACCGCAAACACACCTTTGTTCAGGGTGCTTATTCTCCAGCATGCGAACAATCTCTACTCGCATGGGATGGGCAAGCCCTTTTGAGAGTTCGGCCAATCTCTTCTTGCATTCATCAATGGACATTTCCCCGATCTCTTTAAGATCCACTGGTTTACCTTCGCACGTAAGCTTTACTTCTTTCATCAAGAACTCCTTAGCCCGTAGATTTTTTGGGCCCTTTAGTATGCAGAAAATACAAGATGCTCTGTGCCTCGTCCGAGGATCCAACCCTCGATTTTGTCCTTTGATGATTCCACCTTAACTCCATATAAACGTTTATCGTAGATATACGATATTAAGGCCGAAACCCTCCTCTGTCAAACACTTCTTTCTTAATCGTGAAACAAGAAGCTACCATTTTCAAAATCTGCTTACATAAGGTCTGAGAAAACTATTAGGGACTTTGTTTGGTTATGTGGATTTCACCTCCCCTATTGACACTCAAAACAAAGTCCATAAAGTATTTTACCTGTTCAGGGGGTTCGAAACTTGAGACAGTTATTTTTTCGGAACAAAACATAAAAGAAAAGGTAGAGCGCCAAAAGGAGAAATCCCCCATCTCGAAGTACATACCAGCCCATGGAAATATCCGAAAGGGTGCCGTCGGTTGTACTGAAACAGCCGCAATCGATATTCAACCCGCGAGCAGTATTGAAGAGCAACGCCCCGAAAAACGTTATCAGAAGAAGGGTGCTCAAGAAAGTGGCGCCGGGGAGCCACAGCCCGAGGATCAAACAAAGGCCTAAAAAAAGCTCCATCCAGGGAAGAACTATTGCCGTCAAATTGATAAGAAGATCTGGAAGAATCTGGTAGTTGTAGACGGCCTGTGCAAATGCAGCGGGATTCAGGATTTTATCTACACTGGCATAGACAAATACGATTCCCAATGCCAACCTCACTAAGAAAGCGAGAGCCTTTGCCTGATACCACCGCCTCCTTTTTTCAGGTCCGTGGCCCCTGGCGTGAATCTCCCGGGAGTAATCAGTAAGGGATCTGTCTGAATCTTCATGTGTGTGTTGCATTTGTTTTTCCGTTTTGCTTGTCTTTTTCCAACAGGGGTTTCATTCTAAGGTAGCAGCAAGATGCTCAGGACCCACCAGGCAAAGGGCCCTTTTCAACCGGGAGGTGGTGTTCAACCCAGAGGCTCCAGCCGTTTACCAGTACACGGGCATTGTCATATCCCCTGAAAAACAACTCTTGAGTTAAATCCTTGCTCAAGGTACAGCTTTCCCCATCGCACTAGGAAATGATCAGGGCATCTTTTGGGATACCTTCCATCACGGCATCAAAATATTTTTCCACTACCTCCCAGGGGAGATTGCGGGCGCCCAGGATGTGGCCCTGTTCATAGTGTTCAGGAGAACGGGCATCCAGAAATATTGCCGACCCTGAGTGGAAGTTGCCTTTGGCTTCCCCAAGAGCAATCACCATACTTTCGCCTGTGTCTAAGTTTAAACGTGACTCAGGAGCCCAAACGCTCACAAGGGGCAGCCGGTCAGGGCGAAACTGATTAATAAGAACCGCCAATGTGACAGACACAATGACAATAGCTCCCATCTGCCAGAAACCCAGGTACCAGATTTGTTTGCGCGATGTTTTTTGTACCATTCTTTTCGTGGTTTTTACTCACATGACGTATATCCGTTGATCCTTAAGCGAGACTAAGGATATATGGCAACTGTCTAAGATGATCCTCCAGCGGGTTTTTTAACCTTAACGAACCGGCCCCTGATTCTTATGTTAATTTCCGGCTTTTCGGGATAATTGGTCTCGAGGTTAAGAAACCCGTGATAGGCCTGCGGCGGACCGGGGATGCTGGTGAATCGGATCTTGAATATTTTACCTTTTTCGATTTCGTCCACTGTATACGTTAATTTCCCCTCAAGATTAAATTGGCTCGGAGTCAGTGTCAGAGGCTCGTCCCGCCCGGCCCTGATTTCAACCACCCTGGTGAGGCTCTGGCCCTCCCTCCCGTTAAAATTGACATAACGAGGAGATAGATAGATAGGGACTTTGACGAAGGCCTTTACGTACAAATCAATTGTTTTCATCTTGGGATCGTTCGTATGAACCTCGGCGCTCCATCGGTGGGCCCCCTCATAACTCTTTGTCCGTACTGAAAGTGTAATTTTTCCCTCCCCACCGGGTGGGATAGCCCTGTCAAAAGAGGCCACGGAACAGCCTCAGCCGGGTGCGACCTTTTCTATCTCGAGGGTCTCATCACCCTGGTTTAGAACCTGGAATGTATGCCTGATTATTTTGCCTTCTTTGACATCTTTAAAGTCAAATTCCCGCTCCTTCAATACCATATTTGGCCCCTTGATCTCTTGAGCAGGGGTAGAATAGCGACAAAGGGTGATTAGAGCGATACAGATCACTCCAATAAGCCAGCATCTTTTCATCGGTCATTCCTCCTCTTAAACCCCTCCACCGGGTCTCCCCGGGTATCGAGGTGGGACTTGAGTCGATCTTGCTGTCCCCTGGCAATCTTGTTATACACTGCATGTGTGAGGAATTTTAGTGCCTCAGCCTCGTCTTGGTCAGTGATGATTTCCTCCAGTTTAATCAAATCTTTCTCATCGAAGGCGATGGCAGTTTTTTTTATCTCTAACATCTTCCTCCCCCCTATTTTTTCAACGTACCGGCACCTTACGTGAAAACCAGTGGGTACTGTTTAGGCAAATCTTTACAAGCATGAGCATCACCGGCACTTCAATGAGCACGCCCACGACAGTTGCCAGCGCCGCGCCGGATGAAAGCCCGAAGAGCATGGTGGACGTGGCTATAGCCACCTCGAAGTGGTTGGACGCTCCAATCATTGCCGCCGGGGCTGCGTCCCGATATTCCAGCTTGAGCAGCTTTGCTAGTCCATAGCCAATCCAAAAAATCAGATTGGTCTGGATGAAGAGGGGAATTGCAATCCACAAGATGGTCAAGGGGTTGGATATGATGACCTCGCCCTTGAAACTGAATAGCAGGACAAGGGTGATGAGCAGGGCGATGATCGTGACCGGGGTCAACACGTGCAGGAACTTTTCCTTGAACCATTCCTCTCCTTTGGAGCTGATAATCGCTTTCCTAGAGATATAGCCCGCTACCAGAGGAAGCGCTACATAGATCCCGATGGAAAGGACCAACGCCTGCCAGGGAACCGGAAGACGGCCGACACCCAGCAAAAATCCCCCAAGAACTCCATAGAGCACGAGCATAGTAAGCGAGTTTATGGCCACCATGACCAGGGTGAGACCGTCGTTTCCTCGCGCCAGAAATCCCCAGACCAGGACCATGGCCGTGCATGGCGCGATTCCCAAAAGGATACAACCCGCAAGGTAACTGCGCCATAGAGGAACCTCAAGCATTTTCATGCCATTGACCAGCACTACCTGCCCGGCGCCGTGCATGGCGCCTACCGGCAGATCCAGACCGAAGGGCATCTTCACATGGTCTACCGCTTCGGGACCGATGAATCCGTAGAAAAGCGTCCCAAGAAAAAACACACTGATTGCGTACATGGTGAAAGGCTTGACGGCCCAGTTTACGAAGAGCGTGAGCAAAACGGGTTTTCCGCTTTTTCCGGCTTTAATCACCTCGGCGAAGTCGATCTTCACCATGATGGGATACATCATGAAGAAAAGGCAGATCGCGATAGGGATGGAAACCACGGGTGCTTCCCCCACGTAGATGGCCAGGCTGTCCAGATATTTTGCGACTCCTGGGGCCACTTTTCCAAGGAAAATGCCCGCAAGAATACAGAGGATTACCCAGACGGAAAGATACTTTTCGAAAAGGCTAAGCCCTTTTGGCTCCTTGCCCATACTTGCATCAGTTGCCATAATTTACCTCCTTAAAAAAATTTAACTTTTTTTTTCATCATCCCAGAGGTCTATCTTAAACTGGCTCATAGATGAAGAAAGAGAAAGCCGCTTTGGTTCACTGTATCATTGGGAGAAATGGATTGAT
Organism: Pseudomonadota bacterium; assembly: GCA_043809485.1. Classification (GTDB taxonomy): domain Bacteria; phylum Desulfobacterota; class DSM-4660; order Desulfatiglandales; family Desulfatiglandaceae; genus 4484-190-2. The sequence goes on from JBDRPB010000096.1 coordinate 4,696, forward strand.
GATGAAATAAACTGCAAGCATTATGATCACAGCGCCGGCCCCCTTTCGAAACCAATTCCCTGCTCCTTGCCAGCGGCTATTTTCCAAAACCCTTTTCACTGCAGCAGTGGAACTGCCTGCCACCACTATAGGAATGCAATGCCCGATGGCAAAAAGAAGGATAAAAAGAACTCCTGTTGCCACTTTCTGTTGTATGGTGATAATCGCGAGGATAGGAGCGATAAAACCGAAGGTACAGGAACCCGAAAGAACCCCATAGGCCAAGCCCAGGGCAAAGGCTCCAAAAAGGCCGCTGAGATTCAGACGGTAAAGCAGGGTGCCAGACATGGAGCATTTTTCAACGCCAAACATGCCCAGGGCCACCCAAACGAGGACCAATCCCACAAGTATCTGCCAGTAGTTCCCCACGTCGCCCAACATGCGTCCTAGCAGGGCGCAAATGATACCGATCAGGGCTATGGTGATAAAGAGCCCAGAGGTGAAGGCAGCAGAGTAATAGCCAGCCTCTTTAGGTTTCATGATCTGCTGCTGGCCGCCAACATAGGCCACAATCAAAGGGATGGAAGCCAGATGACATGGGCTGAAGACCACGCTGATCATGCCCCACACAAAGCAGCCTAAGGCGGCAACAGTTGTACCGCTTGCAATCCACTCATTAACGGTCAAGAAAAATGTTTCCAGCATCAATGCCTCCTCCTTAGCTAATCAATTTCCGGCTTTTTCGATTCAACCAACTCCCATTTTCTTTAGTTGCCTGACAATCGCAGACTCACCCATGAAGCCCACATGGCGATATATCTCCTTCCCCTCTTTGTCGAAAAAGATTTGTGTGGGGATCGCCCGGATGCCGAATCGCTTTGCCTGCTCGCGGTGCTTCCAGACATCAATAAAGATAATGGCCGCCTTCCCGTCATATTGCTTTTCCATTTTTGTCAAGATCGGCGCCATCATCTTGCAGGGGATGCAGGAGTCGGCCCCCAGATCCAGCATGGTCACCATCCCCTTTACCGGCACCTCTCTCACTTCCCCTGACCCGGTCTCAGGCAGCGCTTTCGAAATGTCCCTCGCCACACTCTCAAGAGGCACCCCTTTTACTTCACCCGTGTCAGGAAAAAATTGAAACCTGATCACACTATAAACGGCTAATAACGCTACCACACCTAATAGAATCGTCCGGATCCACTTTTTCATCTAACTTACCCCCATGGCGGCAAGTTTTTTCTCGATCTCGGCTTGCGGGTAAAAGCCCTCATGCCTGAAGACCTCCTTGCCGTTACTGTCAAAGAATGCTTGGACCGGAATAGCACGGATACCGAATCGGGCGCCTAATATCTGTTGCTCTCCCACATGCACAAAAAGTACGTTGATCCTGTCTTTATATTTCTTTTTCAATTTGTCCAAAATGGGCTGCATCATGTCGCAGGGTCTGCAGCCGGTTGCGCCAAATTCAACCAAGGTAGGTTTCCCCGATCTACGGGCAATATCCACCGGGTTGTCCATCGCAAGGGCATTTTGCTTCCTGACCCATTCCCTGTCAACTCGAATGTCCATGCCTTGCCAGAGTGTCTGAAGATATTTCCCCACTGCTTCCTCCTTTTTCTTCTGCAAGAGAAAACCTTTGACAGCATCTTTTACCTCATCAAAAGGCATACCCCCTACCATCGCCTTGTTCTGACCATAGAAGGCCTCTGCTTCCTCATCAGAAACAGTCACTCCCGAACCTTTGTCACTCAGGTACATCATGATCACCTGATCCTCAGGGTCATCCTTTTTGTGACCGGCCTTGTATGCCTCGTGAAGAAGAATCCTTTCTGTCGTCTGTTGCTCTAAAACAAAAAAGAGGTTCTTATTTAACTGTTTCTGTATTTCCGGCTTTGAATCTTTGAACATCTCCTTCAACATCGATTCATCAATCTGAACCCCTTCAGCAGTCAATAAAACCCCATTTTTCAACTGTGTTAATTTTGCAGATTTGAGCACGCCTGTGGCCAGGCCGGGGTAGGTCTGTTCCACGGTACGTTTCGCTGGCTGATCAGAACCGCGGGCCGACGGCATCTGAAACAAAACAACCGCCATTAACAAGATGAACCAGGCGGCCACTCGATATTTTGTCGTAGTTATCCCTCTTGAGTATGTCATACAGTATCCCAATATCCTTTCCTGTTTTGTTAATTTCCCGTAGTCGCTGAATGAAGCCTGAATCGGCAGGTCCTTAACCACAGCAGCCGCACGCACCGGTCGCAGCCTTTGGAAGGCCGGGTTGATCCCGGTCGCAGGCATCCCTGACGGCTTCCTTTATCCTCTGAACCTCTTCCTTTTTTAAGTCAAAATCATGGTTCTTTTCGATCCCAACGTCGGTCACAACCAGATAATTCTTGATAGGGACCTCTGCGTGATCCAGGATTGCTTTTGCGCATCCAACAGAGCAACCATCAATGGCAACCATTTGAGGTATGTCCTTGGCAGACTGTACAAATCCGCTGAGGTGTCCTCCGATTCCTGCTAAGCAGTACATCTTGCCAAAGCCTTCTTGTGTAAGTTCCACCGCAGCCTGATTGGAGAGTTGACCTACGTTAGACCCTCCGGAACATGCCAAAATCATGACATTTCCCTCTGGTGCACAGCAATCTTGTGACATTTTTATCCTCCCTTCTGGTTTGCTTTACTTCTCGATCCAGGTCATGATCTCCTGCTTTTCAGGGATCTTACCGACACTCTTTACCTCGCCGTCAACCACCACAGCCGGTGTTCCAAACACCCCGTACCTGGCAATCTCCATGAGATCAGTTACCTTGTCTACCTGGACATCCAGACCACTGTCGGCAACCGTCTCTTTGACGTTTTTTTCGGTAGCCTGACATTTTGGGCATCCCGGACCTAATACTTTGATTTCCATGATGTTGCTCCTTTTTGAATTAGTTGAGTGGTTAAGTGGTTGAATCAGTACAATCAGATCAGCTCACTCAGCCATTTCTTGATCTTTGCGCCCTCTGCGTCTTTGCGGTGAATCATTAACCCACGAGCCAACCGTAACACATTCCCGCAACGGTCGATAAAATTACAATGATGCCACAAAAGGTAGCGGTCTTCTTTACACCCATAACGCCTCCAATCACTAACATATTGGGAAGCGAAAGGGCCGGACCCGCCAGCAGAAGGGACAAGGCCGGTCCCTTGCCCATGCCGGCACCAATAAGACCCTGAAGTATAGGCACCTCGGTAAGGGTGGCAAAGTACATAAGGGCGCCGGAGACAGAAGCAAATAGATTGGCCCACAGGCAATTGCCTCCCACAAGTCTCTGGATGTAATGTTCGGGAATCAGGGCCGAATGCCCTGGTCTCCCTAACATGAAACCGGCTACCAGAACGCCGGCCCCCAGAAGGGGAAAAATCTGCTTCATAAACCCCCAGGTCGATTGTACCCAGTTGGTGCGTTCCTCTTTTACAAACCAGTTCTTTAGCATCAGAACCAGGACTACCAAAAGACCGGCAGTTATGTACCATTTGGCAGCGAAGATGGCTGGCCATACCCCTGTAGAACCGGCCGCAGGTCGCGCGAAGGCAGCAAAAATGAGGATCAGGACCGTGGTCAGCATGAAGAGGGCATCCTGCATGAGGCTGCGCCCCTTTTCTTCCTCATCTGGAAGATATATCTGTCCAGCTGTGCGAGCGGCATCATCCTTCCTGAAGAAAAAGGCCATCAGAAGTCCGGTAATTATTGCGAAAAGGATTGCCCCAATAGCTCTTGCCAGCCCGAGTTGCCAGCCCAGAATCCTCGCCGTCAGGACAATGGCAAGTACATTTATGGCTGGTCCGGAATAGAGAAACGCGGTTGCAGGTCCAATACCAGCACCACGTGTATAGATTCCGGCGAACAGGGGCAGTACCGTGCAAGAGCAAACCGCCAGCACAGTCCCGGAAACAGATGCTACTGAATATGAGAGGATCTTTTTTGCCGTGGCCCCGAAGTACTTGAGCACAGATGCCTGTGAGACGAATACTGCGATGGCGCC
>JBDRPB010000097.1:0-13444 GCA_043809485.1 Pseudomonadota bacterium
TATGAACCTGAGCGGCATTCCTGTTCAAAAAATTTTAAAATACTTCGAAATACCTTTTGAGGATATGCTTGTCATACATGACGACATAGACCTTGCTTTTGGAAGATTGCAAATTAAAGAAAATGGGGGGCATGGAGGACATAAAGGTTTAAAATCGATAATCGAAACAGTGGGTAGCGGTGACTTTGTCCGACTTCGCATTGGTATAGGGCGTTCTGAAGATAACATCGGTGTTACGAACTATGTTCTGGATCAATTTAATACAAATGAAAAAAAGGCATTAGACAGAATAACCGAACAAGCCCGTGATGCAGTGGTTGTAACTACTTGCAAAGGCGCAAAAGAAGCTATGAACATATTTAATGACAAAAGAAAATAAGTTTTTGCCTTTTAAATGTCGTCAACTGATGAGACCTTTGAAAAATGTTCAATTTTGTTCAAGGTCAAGGAAGGCGAAAATTTTAACCACAGGAATACATTGAGTATTTCGAGGATTAAAATTTAAGCCTGACGCAGATATTGGGCAAAAGGGGACGTTTTGAAATTGGCTCATTTATCTGGGATATCCCCTATCCAGAACCCCGGGAAATGCACTAAAACCCAGGGGACGTGGCTTCGATCTGCCCCATAGAAGGGGACTATCCCGCAAGGTGCGGGATTTGCGTTAAAGAAGAGGATAATAATGAAAATAAAAAAACTATACATGCGCGGCTTCAAGTCTTTTATGGATCGGCTCGAAATCTCATTCCCTTTCGGAATCAGCGGGATTGTCGGGCCAAATGGCTGTGGAAAAAGTAATATTGTCGATGCCATCAGATGGTGCATGGGTGAGCAGAGCCCCAAACAACTGAGGGGCCGGCGAATGGAAGACGTGATATTCTCGGGTGCTGGCGATTATAAGCCCCTTGGCATGGCAGAGGTCTCTATTCTCCTGGAAAATGGCAATGGCACCTTCCCGCCTGCATTTGCGCAGAATGCGGAGCTGTCTGTGACACGACGTCTTTATCGATCCGGTGAAAGCGAATACCTGATCAACAGGGTCCCCTGCAGACTCAAGGATATCCAGGAGATTTTTATGGATACCGGCCTGGGGAATAAGGCCTATTCAATCATCGGCCAAGGCCAGATCAGTTCCATGATAGAGCAAAAACCTGAAGAAACCCGGGTCATGCTGGAAGAGGCCGCCGGGATCACAAAATACAGAAGAAAGGTAGAGGCATCACAACGAAAAATAGAGCTTACAGAGGCGAATCTTCAGCGTGTGGAAGACATTCTGGGAGAAGTCCAAAGACAGATTAGATCTCTTAAGAGACAGGCTTCCAAGGCCAAACGTTATAACAGTATTTGCGAGAATATTAAAAACCTGGAACTCACCCTGTATGCCAACAATTATCATCAATTGAAGGAAGAGTCAGGGGACAAGCTAAGATCCACTGAGGACCTTGTTCAGCAGGAGATAGTAAAATCCACAGAGTTCTCTAAGCACCATGCCCAAATAGAGACCATGGATCTGGAGCTTGAAGAAAAGGATGCAGAGCTGTCTAACCGCAGGAAAATCCACTTTGATTTAGGAGAAAAGGTCCACAGAAAGGAGACCGGCCTTGAATCACTGAAAAGTGAAATTAAAATACAGGAGGAACTGGAAGACCGGCTTAAGGGGGAACAAGAAGAGATAAAAAATCGTCTCACCGTGCTTAAGGGGGAAAGGGTAAATCTCGAACGGAATATCGAGAAGATGAAAGAACACTTTCTTGAGCTCGAAGGGGAGATTTCACTCAGGGAAAAAAGGCTTAATGCCAGGCGAGAGTTATTAAGGGGAATAAATGAAGACTTTGAAAAAGCAAGGGCAGAATTAAGTACCGGTGCCAATAAAGAGGTGGGGCTGAATCATGAGTCAGGGTACCTGAACAAGATCCTCGATCAAATCACAGACAGCCAATCCCGCCTTGAAAAAGAGATTAACGACATTAACGCAAAGATTGAGGACATTGTTCGGGCTTCTGAAAGAAAGAGCCTGGCCAGGGAGGCCACTGCCGAAAGACTGCAGGAAATTGAGGCCTCCATCAAACAACAGAATATAAACGGCGAAGAACTTGAGGAGACGAGAAAACGTATTGAAGTTGAGTTTAAGTCAGCCGAGTCAGAACTCAACCTATGCCAGTCTCGATTGTCCAGCCTGAAGGCCCTGGCAGAGAATTTCGAAGGATACAAAATTGGCGTCAGGACTATAATGAAGGCCACCGACCTTGTTCCCCGCCAGGAAGGACACATCATAGGCCTTGTGGCAGATGTCATTCAGGTTGATTCCAGCTATGAACAGGCTGTTGAGGCGGTTTTGGCAGACAGACTACAGTATATAATCGTAGAATCTCAAGAAGATGGCAAACAGGCCGTTGAATACCTGAAGGATAAGGCGAGGGGCAGGGGTAGTTTTGTCCCCCTGAATGACTTGAGCATAAATGGAGGAAACAAAAAAATACACCCACAATTTCCGCCTTTACTGGACTTTGTTTCAGTGCCTGAAAAATATATGCCATTGATAAATACCCTGTTGGAAAGCACCGTAGTGGCGAAAGACCTCGAAACCGCCCTTTCAGCGTGGAAGGAAAATGAAATGGGCCTGTGTTTCGTAACCATTGATGGCGACATAGTTGACCAGAGGGGCGTGGTCAGCGGCGGAAAGCTTGCCAAAAGCTCCCTGGGACTTCTTACCAGAAAGCGCGACATGGCAGTGCTGAAGGAAAAGTCTGCCCTTTATCTGAAAAAAGTAGATGACTTGAAATTGAAACTCGAAAATATCAATGTAGAGATCCAGGACAAGAAAGAGTCTCTCGAAACCTTGACAGAGAATAGATGGTCCTGCCAGGAAGAAATTAACGAGTTTGACAAAATGCTGTTTCGCTTTGGTCAGGAACTTGACCAACTGGAGAAACTGTCCCAAAGAATATCAAGTGACCTGGATAGAAAGCGTATAGAACAAAGCAATCATAAGAAGGAACTCTCAAGGGTTGAGGCGGAACTTCATCAACGTAAAATGAAGCGCCAGGAGGAAGAGGAATATTTCCGAAAAAAAGAGGTTGAGCTTAAAGAATCCCAGGAAGAATTTGATCAATTCCGGGATGACTTGGCAAAGACCAAGGCGGATTACCGCATTTTCAAGGAAGAACAACGTAGTCTGGCCCGTGAGATGGAAATGAAAGCCGATTACGCTGATGACTCCTTGAAACGACTGCGGAAGATTGAAGAAGATATCTCCATGGGCCACAGGAGGCGCGATGAGTGCCAGAAGAGAAGAGAGGTGCTCAACGGTGAACTCGGAGAGCTTTATGAAAAGCTGAAACAAGCAGAAGAGGCCTTAACCCGCGCGGATCATGAGCGAGAGGTATTCCACGACGGGATCAAGGAAGAAGAAAACAAGGCCGAGCAATTGCGGGGAGAAATGGAGGCCCTTAAAGATGAAATTAACAGGTCAAAAATGGAACACTCGGAAATCCGCTTCAAGATGAACAACCTGGAAGAAATGGCCAAAGAGAAATTCAATCTGAATTTACCGGATGTCTGTGAGCAATATATGGATAAAGATTTCTCCGCAACAGAGGTGGAGGAAAGGCTTGAGAATCAAAAGCAGCTAAGGCAAAGACTGGGAGAGGTGAATCTGACGGCTATTAAAGAGCATGAGGCACTGAAAGAACGCTATGATTTCATTAGAAACCAGAGAGAAGACCTGATCAATTCCATTGAATCCCTGAGAATCGCAATTAAAAAGATCAACAGGACCTCTCTCGAAAAATTTTTAAAGGCTTTCCAGGAAGTAGATAAGAAATTAAAGGAAATATTTCCAATTCTCTTTAATGGCGGTACTGCCGGCCTCAGGTTGACCGACGAGACACGACCATTGGAGGGCGGTGTTTTGGTGGAAGTCCAGCCACCGGGTAAGAGACTAAGCCACATGGGACTACTCTCCGGTGGGGAGAAGGCCCTTGCTGCTATGGCCCTTATTTTCGCTATCTATATGATTAAGCCTAGCCCATTCTGCCTCCTCGATGAGGTGGATGCCCCTCTTGATGAGGCTAATATTGATCGTTTTAATAAGCTATTAGAGGAGATCAGAAAAGCCTCTCAGATCATTATGGTGACACATAGTCGAAGAACCATGGAGATAGTCGACCGGCTCTATGGGATAACCATGGAAAAGGCCGGGGTCTCAAAGACCGTGTCTGTAGACATTCATGACATTAAAAAACAGGCACCTGAAAGTCCACCGAATCACCAGGTAATCGGACACTGAGGGATTGGCGATTGACTATTGGCTATTGACTATTGGCTATTGATGATTGGAAAAGGCCTCCCTAAATCGTCAATAGTCAATAAAAAATAGTCAATTGAATAGAGTTCCTTAAATAGTCAATAGTCAATCGAAAATAGTCAATTATTCAAGGTTTATGCTTAACATTTACGGAAAAGAAGACAGAAAAAAAGACGACCCCTCCCCTTCAGAACATCGTGGCCTGTTTCAAAGGCTTCGCCAGGGTCTGTCAAAGACACGACATACTCTGACCGGGAGACTGGACCGTCTGTTTCTGGGAAAAAAGGAGATCACTGCAGATTTATTGGAGGAATTGGAGGAAATCCTTTTCACCTCTGATATCGGTGTTGCAACGACCGGTGAATTGATAGATTTGCTTAAGGAAAAGCTGGACAGGAAGGAATTAAAGGAGCCGGAGAGAATAAAGACTGTCTTAAGGGATCATATCCTTTCCTTCCTAAAAGCCCCGTCTGTAGAGCATGCTTTGCCAGCCCATGGGGAACCGCTGGTGATTATGGTAATCGGTGTCAATGGAGTGGGTAAAACTACCACCATTGGCAAGGCTGCACACAGTTTTGTATTGCAGGGAAAAGAGGTCATGCTGGTAGCAGCCGATACCTTCAGGGCAGCGGCTGTTGAACAACTGGCCATCTGGGGTGAAAGAGCGGGTGCAGATGTTGTAAAGCAGGGGACCGGCGCTGATCCTTCCGCCGTGGTTTATGATGCCCTGACTGCCGCGCTTTCAAGACAGACTGATGTAGTTCTCATTGATACAGCAGGGCGTTTGCACACTAAAGTAAACCTTATGGAGGAACTCCAGAAAATTCGTCGGGTCACAGGCCAGAAGCTACCCGGCGCGCCACATGAGGTATGGTTGATCCTGGATGCAACTACAGGACAAAACGCCATTTCTCAAGCTGAGGTATTCAATAATGCCATTGGAGTCACGTCTATTATCTTGACCAAGCTGGACGGCACTGCAAAAGGGGGAATCGTAGTGGGCATTTCAAAGCAGCTTGGGATACCCATAAAGTATATCGGAATCGGGGAGAAGGTTGATGATCTCCGACCCTTTAATGCGACTGATTTTGTTGGAGCAATATTTGATTGAAGGTAAATGATGCAACAAAACGTAATTGAACGGAAAATCATGTGGGGTGACCTGGATGCTCTGGGCATTGTTTTTTATCCCAGGTACTACGAATGGTTCGATGCCTGCGGCCATCTATTCTTTGAAAAGATCAATCTGAATATCGGGGAGCTTTGGAGCGAGAGAAAAATTTTATTCGGTTTGGCAGAAACATCCTGTCGTTACCTTAGCCCAGCAAGATATCATCAATCAATCCGAATTGTTACAAAAATTGACGCCCTTGAAGAAAAAACTCTTATTTTAAAGCACAGCATACACGCTTCAACCGACGACACACTGATGGTGGAGGGATACGAAAACAGGATCTGCCTTGATGTCTCCGACCCCAAAAATTTCAAGGCCATCGATATCCCCGAAGACATCTATACTATTCTGGAGAGCGCCAAGGGGGGAGCTTAACGCTTATGGGAGCTTAGAGCGCTCTCATCCATTCGGGTCTAAGACCTATATCACCTCTGAGGGCGCCGTCTATCTGATCAAGGGCCTGTTGCTTGCCTTTTGGCAGCCTGGCTTTTACTGGAAGATAGTTTGAGGCATGGTTTGAAAAAAACAGGCCCCTGCTCAAGTTGGTGTGCGCAATCATTTCCCTCAGTTCCAACAAGAACCCCCTTTCGTCCGGCAGCTCAAACTTGCCCCTCGTGAAATCCTCGTGAAGAGGGGTACCCGGTATCAACATCACCGTAAGAGCCCCCACATAATTAGGATCCATGGCACTCAGGAGCTCGCCGGTTGCCCTGGCGTGTTCAAGTGATCTCTCCCTTCCGGCAATACCTAATAAAACCGTCACTGAAAGCTTGATGCCGGCATCCCTTACCTTCCTTCCCATGTTGATGAGGTGCTCAGCGCTGGTTCCTTTACGGATTTCCCTGAGTAGCTCTGCATCCCCGGTTTCCACCCCGAGGTAGAGAATGCCGAGCCCGTTTTTCTTCAACTGGATCAATTCCTCCGGGGATTTCATCTTGATGCTCTTGGCGTTCGCATAGGCCCCAACCCTTCTAACCCAGGGGAGATGCTCACGGATGCGGTCAAGAATCCACATTAACCTTTGCTGTGGTATGATCAGGGCATCTCCGTCCATAAGAAACACCCTGTCCTGGCGTTTCATGTACTTGGAGGCGAACAGGATATCATTTAGAATGATACGGTCTTCCTTGATTCTAAATCTCTTGTCCGTGTAAGTGCCACAAAATGTACACTTATTGTGGGAACAACCCACAGTCACCTGAAGCAGGATACTATATGCCTCACTGGGCGGCCTGATACAGTTCCCCTCGTAATGCATTCCTTCACTTTCAACAGCGCATTCCATAGCTTATCTTAGTCCTCCGAAAATCCTGTGTGGAACGACCACCTCAGCGGATAAATTAAGTCGGGGATATCAAAAGTCAATTTCCGTGGCTCTACTCCTTGCTCTTACTCGCCTGTTTTTTGCTTTTTTTCTGCTGTCGCTTACTCTCCTCAGGGGTCTTTCCAGCCTCTTTTTTCTTTTTTACCTTTTCTTCCTTAGGAACGGCCGCCTTTTCAGCTTTGATTCTGGCCATTTCCTCCACCTTCTTTTCCTGGCTGGCAATTGTCCTCAGCCTGCTTCCTGTTTCCCTCATTTTTGCCCGTAACTTCCGGACAGTGCCGTCTTTAGCGATTTTGCCGGGATCGAGACCCTTTTCAGTCAAAAACGACAAGCGCTGATTCAGCTTGCTTCCCCAATACTCCTTTTGATTTTCTCTTGCTTCAGAGCTCTTAGATACCATATCTTTCTCCTTTCCATTACGCCATTTTTGTTTATGATAGGCTCTCTTATCAAGAAATACAGGAATTATAAACATAAAAAATGAAATCACCCTATCTTTCTCTCAATCCTTTCATTCCCTGGATGAAAGAAAAGCACCCCGTTGAATGGCCTAAAAAATTCGGGCGCTCGGCCGAACTTGAGGTTGAGATAGGTTTTGGTCTTGGAGATTTCCTGGTCCAACAGGCCCAGGCACATCCTGAGAAAGACTTTGTGGGTATTGAACTGGGATGGGTTTTTATCCGGCGCGCACTCAGAAAGATTGCCCTGGCAGGCGTGAAAAATGTCAGAGTTATGCAGGCAGACGTACGGGTTGCCCTTGAAAGGGGTTTTTTGGAAAAGTCGTTGCGAAGCGCCTGTTCTCTTTTTCCCTGTCCATGGCCAAAAAAAAGACACGTTAAATTCCGCCTGTTTTCACACGCCTTTCTAAAGCTCATAAACAGCCGGATTGCGGATGACGGTGAGGTATTGGTTGTTACAGATTCACGGTCTTATTTTGAATGGATATTATCTCAGCTTTCCGGTACTGGATTTGAAGCCCGCTCAAAAATGGTATCTCCCAGGTTTTCAACAAAGTATGAACGGAAATGGTATGCCTCGGGACAGGAAAAGTTCTATGAACTGAGGCTGACCAAACGCCAGCACATTAAAATCCCGTTAAAGGAGGATATGAGTTTGATAACATATCGTGTGGACCGTTTTGACCCGGAGCGCTTTGATCCCCCCGAAAGACGGGGCCAGATAATGGTGGAGTTTAAGGAAACCTTATACGACCCAAAACAGCAAAAGGGGATGGTAAGATCTGTAGTTGGGGAGGACAACCTGGTACAGGATTTCTGGATTGAAATTGTCAGGAAGGAAAAGCTGTGGCATATACGGCCCGCTAAGGGCTGTAGTATCATCCCGACAGCCGGAATTCAGAGGGCGCTGGACCTTGTACACGATGCCATGACAAGATGAGACATCACCCCGCCTATATCACCTCATATGTCCTCCTTGATACTTGAGAGGTATTGTTTCAAGACCCGGTGATCCCTATTTGAAATTTGGGTGAACTTAACCCCCATTCCTGATGGTCGGCCCGGTTGACCCTGTTGTTTTGTTCGAGCCCAGGCCACTTCGCATTTGATCTGTAAGGGATCAGACACGCCAGGGAGCTGCAATTTGATTAAGAGCTGATCCCCGATAATCAGAGGGTTTTCCGTTTTTATAAAAAGACCTCCGGCACTCACATTGCCGGTGTAAGCTCGAAAGAAGGCTTCACGATCTTTGAATACCAGAGACAAAGCCCTCTCAATCCGTGGCGCTGTCCGCTTGGTAGCGGCACAGCTCTTGTCGAGCATCTCTTTGAACCTGAGGGTTATTACTTCAACAATACTCCTGAACTGGCCGGAAAGCTGGTTGTACTCCTTTTCAAGAAATTCCCGGTCAATAATACCGACCGTTGTCTGCCCAATTGCCCGTGCCGTGGCAGTTCGCTTTGTCACTCCTACAAATCCGAGTTCTCCAAATACCTCACCCTCTTTCAGTATAGCAATAACATGCTTCTGGCCCTGAACCATCTTGGAAATTTCCACGGCACCGGAAAGAATCACATAGATCCAGTCCCCTGAACTACCCTCGTTGAAGATGATCTGGCCATCATGATAGGACTCTTCATCGGCTATGTTATATATAATCTTGCTTTTCATCCAGGCCTGCTATTGCTGTAAAATTGAGGATCTTTGCTATACTTCGCCCTCCCGACAAGAATCTCCATAAAAAATTTTCAAGAGCCTTTTTATGTTTAATATTGTCAAATATATACCAAAACGCCTCAAGATTCAACAAAAAAAACACAAAATCTATTTCTCCTTTTCTCTTGACCCCTTATTATTCTTTCCTTATACTTTTGATCCGTTTGGATGCAACAGAAGCAAGTTAGAACATTTCATGATTTGCACAGCTTTTTAATAACTTACGCCCAATATAACACAATTTTTTCAGGAGGTCACTTATGGGAAAGGTAGGAATCATAGGGGTCGGACAAAGCGCCTTTGTACGGGGATATCCCGGCTCCATCAGAGAGCTGGCATTCGATGGATTCAAAGAATGCATGCAGGATGCCCAGATTACCACAAAAGACATCGATGCATCTGTCATATGCTCAGCCCCGGAATATGACAAACAACGCTCGCCTGCTGGTGTATTTGCTGAATATTTCGGTCTAACCCCTCAACCCACATTTTATGTGGAAACATTGTGTTCTTCGAGCAGCACAGGACTGAAGCTGGCATACTCACTGATAAAGTCGGGGCTTCATGATGTAATAGCGGTTATCGGTTTCCAAAAAATGTCAGAGATTTCCTCGGCAGAATCACAGGAGAGGATGGGCCGTGGCGCTGATATCCAGTGGGAAAGCCCTTTCGGAACCATGATGCCTGCCTATTATGCCATGTATGCCAGGGCCCACATGGCCAAATATGGAACAACACACGATGACCTGGCCCTTATCAGGGTGAAGGCGGCCACCTATGGTCAGATCAACGAAAAGGCCGTGTATCGCAAACCCGTGACCTTTGAGATGTTCTCAGACCCTGAGAGCCCCATGTCCAATCCGGTTGCAAGCCCACTTCGTGTGGGAGACTGCTGTGCAAATGCTGACGGAAGCTCCTGCGTCATTGTAGCCAGCGAAGAGAGGGCAAAAGCCTTTTGTAAAAAACCGGTCTGGATCCTGGGCGTGGGTGCTGCTTCAAATGCGGTAAATATGGCGGGCAGGGACCTTTTTACTGGATTAACCGTAGGCGAGCAGGCCGGAAAGCAGGCATACGAGATGGCGGGGGTTACTCCGAAAGACATCGACGTGGCTGAGGTTCATGACTGCTTCACGATTGCCGAAATGATGGCCTACGAAAATCTGGGTTTTGCAAAGCCTGGAGAAGGAAAAGAACTCATCAAGGGCAAAGAAACTTACAAAGAAGGGAGCATACCGGTTAATGTGGATGGAGGGCTTCTCTCCAAAGGCCACCCCATCGGCGCGACCGGTGGGTCCCAGATCAGAACCATTGTCCTCCAGCTCAGAAATGAGGCAGGCGACATGCAGGTTAAAGATCCGGAGATAGGACTGGTACATAATATAGGCGGCGTGGGGTTATACGGAAACGTCACCATTCTTGGGAGATAATGATATGGGAAAGAAAAAAGAAGTAGATGATCGTTTTAAAAAATTCGGAACCGTCAGCTTTACCTCCATATCGAAAGTCAATGATTTTATTGACTACATGGAGAAGGGAAAGGTCATGCACACCCGGTGCAAGGATTGCGGCCTGGTTTTTTTCCCGCCAGAGCCGATTGTTATCAGTGTCTTACAAGCAACATGGAATGGCTTGAGGTCTCCGGAAACGGTAAACTCATAAGTTACAGTAAACTGGAATATGCCCCTGTAGGATTCGGGGACGATCTTCCATATTCCATTGCCCTTTTAGACTACGGAGACTATAAGGTGTTCGGAAGAATCGCCAGTGATACCCCGGAAGATGATATACAGGTGGGCATGGAGATGAAAACGGAGGTCAATAACCTGCCTAACGGGCAACTCAACTACGTCTTCCGAAAGGCGTGATTGATCACCGCAGAGCCGCCGAGGACGCAGAGAGTTTTCTGTTTGTAACTCTCAGGTTCAAAGTTCCAGGGTTCACGGTTCAAGGTTGACGGCCATATAAAAATTCCTTTTTCCATGAATTGAGGAATTTAGGGATTGTGAATTATTATAAGTAGTTAGCATTGGGGACATTACCCCAAATCCCGAACTTCGTGACTTTTTACGAGTTCATCAAACTTGGCAAGAGATGCACCCGTGCCGTCAACCCATGAACACCCAGGATGGCTGGAGATCTGTATCGACATAGACCCGGTTGCCCATGAGTCTGTAAGTACCTTCCTGTTTGATCTGGGTTGTACAGGTATTGTTTCAGAAGACCTTCAGGGTCATTCCCTGAAAGCCTATCTGCCATTTCAAAAAGATCCTGGACATACACGGAAGCGAATCAGTGTCTTTCTCCGAAAGCTGAACGAAATATTTCCAGAGATCCCGTCTCCAGAACTAACACTCACCGAGACAGAAGATCAAGATTGGAATCGTAATTGGCGGCGGTTCTTTCATGCCGACCGCGTCACGCCAAATCTCATGATCGTACCAGCCTGGGAACCCATGCCTGATGCTGTAGATGGCCATGTGATCAGGATCGACCCCGGTCCTGCCTTCGGCACCGGGCAGCATGCAACGACCAGAATGTGCCTTGAGGCCATGGAAAAAATTCATTTTCCCAAAACATGGACCATGCTCGATGTAGGCACCGGCAGCGGCATTCTCGCAACTTACGGCGCCAAACTTGGGGCCAGCGGGATACTTGCAATTGATATAGACCCTGAAGCGCTTCGCTGGGCTGAACGTAACATCCAAATAAATGATCTGTCAGAATTCATTGACCTTTCCAACACTCCCCTTGAACAAGTGAAGGGCACATTTTCTGTGTTGACTGCCAATCTGATCCTTGGACAAATTCTTAAGCTCTTCCACCGCTTCTCTCACCTTCTGCAACCTGGTGGATGGCTCATTCTCTCAGGTATCCTGGAGGACCAGGTTGAAGAGGTAAAAGGGGCACTTAATGAATACCGCTTCCGTGAAATAGAAATTTTATACCAGGAAGATTGGGCCTGTATGATAGCAAAGAAAAACGTAGCTTCTTAATAAAGTTCGGGAAGATATTGGGGCCACGCGGGTCTCTTTTTTAAAGGTCGCAAAGCCTTGCCTCATTTCATTGAACGGCGGATTAGCCTTAAAATTCATCTGAGGACAGCCCCATAAGAGATCAGTTCCATAAACGGCCATCTTTTCCGCCTGTGCTGAGGTAGTATTTTAGAGTCACGGGGGCGTTGGGCGAGAGGTGGAATAATTTATGTTGCGGCCTTTAAAAAAGAGACCCGCATGGCCCCAACATCTATAACTTGGCAATGTACCAGTTACACTTAGTCCTTGTCTGGTACTTAAAACACTTGACAAAGAAGGAGCAAACAATTAAGGATCCATATAGAAAAGGCATGAAGCCTGCTGGAATGTAGCGCAACCATCTCCGCATTTACCTAACCTGAAGCCACGAAGGCTCTTCCAGGCCAGAAGACCGAACAATAACCTTCCAATAAATCATTTCAAAAAGCCACGAAGGCTCTCCCTGGTTTGAAAAGCCAGAGATATGGTGTTTTTTATCTTAAAGGAGGAGAGCATGAAAAAACGAATGACACTATTTGTATGCAGGTTGATCTTATTCCTTGTGATTGGCCTTGTGGCTTCTATTGGCCAGTTGGTTCAGGCCGGAGTTAAGGAGGTGCGCATCGCAGACAGTAAGGGTGACTGGGGATATCCAAATCCCTATCGCCATTATCCCCGGGGCCCTGGCTATGTCCGCATGAGCTGGGTCTTTGACACCCTTGTCTGGAAAGATGACAAAGGCTATATCCCGGCTTTGGCCAAGAAATGGACCTACGATCCCAAGTCCCTGACCTTTACCTTCGAGCTTCAGGAAGGGGTCAAATGGCACGACGGGCAACCTTTCAGTGCCGAAGATGTGGTGTTCACTGTGAACTACTATAAGAAGCATCCCTACCAATGGGTACCCTTGGGGGACGTAGCTGGGGCTGAGGCTCAGGGTCCTAACAGGGTGGTAATCAAGCTGGCTAAGCCCTACTCCCCCTTTATGGCCTACGTGGGAGGAGTCATGCCTATTCTTCCCAAACACATCTGGCAGAACGTTACTGACCCGAAAAAATATAACGATCCCAGGGCATTTATTGGTTGCGGCCCTTATAAATTCAAAGATTTCAACAAGGCCAAGGGAAACTACCTCTACGAAGCATTTGATGACTATTACCAGGGCCGGCCAAAGGCGGATCGTGTTATCTACGTCAAGGCAGGGAAACCCCTCATTACCCTGTCTACAGGCAAGGCGGACCTGGCAAACATCGAGCCTGACATGGCCGAACCCTTGGAGAAAAAGGGAATGGTCATCCTAACAAATGCCCGAGGCTGGAACAAGAAGCTTATGATCAACCACAAGAAAAATCCCTTTAATGACAAGCGCTTCCGCCAGGCTTTGGCCCACGCGATCAACCAGCAGGAGATTATTGAAAAGGCTCACCGGGGATTTGGCTCTCCAGCATCTTTCGG
>JBDRPB010000098.1:0-4790 GCA_043809485.1 Pseudomonadota bacterium
GATGTTCGACGTTCATCTCTTGAAACAAGCCCGTATGGCATAAATGCAACCTGCGAATGTTTACAAAATAACTTAGCGCTTTTGACCCATGGCCCCTGACTGACACGCGCCTCCTCTCTTTTCAAAAATTTGCTTGTAGAACATGGGGCCTTTGCCCAATTGGAATGTTAGAATAATGGAACGATGGAACAATGGGTTTTTGGGAAAATGGGGAAATGGAATATTGGCAATATTCCTCTTGAAAATATAGTAAAAAGTATGCATAAAAAGATAAATTCCTTTAAACACCAATCCCGCCAGAGACGGGATCTTCGACTTTCCACTATTCCATCATTCCATTATTCCATGTGTGAGGCAAAATCACAAACCTCAATAAATACATATAATTTTCCCGCCGTCGGCGGGATAGAATTTCCGAGACGTTATCCACCCATTGCCGCAGCCATCTGGAAGATGGGCAGATACATTGCGATGACCAGTCCGCCTATGGCACCACCAAGGAATACCATTAGCAAGGGCTCCAACATGGAGGTAAGGGCTTCAACTGCAGCGTCTACTTCGTCATCATAAAAATCGGCGATTTTATTGAGCATTGTATCAAGGGCACCCGTAGCCTCTCCTACGGAGATCATCTGTACGACCATGCGGGGAAATATTTCAGCTTCCGAAAGTGGTTCGGCAATTGTTTGACCTTCAGCGATGCTTGAACGGACCTCATAAATAATTTCCTCCAGGACAACGTTGCCCGATGTCTTGGCCACTATTTCAAGGGCATCCAGGATAGGCACACCGCTGCTGATCATGGTGCCAAGGGTTCTTGTGAATCGCGCCACAGCGGATTTTTTTAGCAAATTGCCAAACACTGGCAGCTTCAAGGCCAGGGCATCAGTCTGTTTTCTTCCCTTTTTCGTGTTTCTGTATTTTTTAAAAGCGAAGACAAACACTATGAAGGCACCGATTACATAATGTATGTTTCCCTTTAAAAAATTACTCATGTTAACAACAATTTGGGTGGGAACAGGGAGTGCCTTTCCGAAGCTTGAAAACATCTCTTGAAAAACGGGAATAACAAAAATCAGAATAACTGCAATGACTAACACGGCTATTGCAACAACAATGATTGGATAGGTCATGGCACCTTTGATCCGGGTCTTGAGCTTCTCTGCCTTTTCTATGTAAGCGGCAAGGCGTTGCAAAATGGTGTCAAGGATACCCCCAATTTCTCCAGCAGCCACAAGATTAACGTAAAGACCGTCAAACACCTTTGGGTGTTTCTTCAGGGCTTCTGCCAGACTGGAACCCCCTTCCACATCCTTTGTGACTCTCTTAATAACATTTTGGAAAGTCTTGTTCTCTGTTTGCTCAGCAAGAATAGTGAGCCCTTGGACAAGGGGAAGACCCGCATCAATCATTGTAGAGAACTGGCGGGTAAATATGACAACATCCTTGGCGGTGATCTTGGGCTGGAAAAAGGCGACATTTTCAAAAAGATCTTTCGGCTTGACCTTTATCTTTTTGATGGTTAGGCTGCGCCGCTTTAGTTGAAGTTGTGCTATCCTTTCATCTGCTGCTTCCAGTTCACCTTTTAGAATTTTCCCTTTTTTTGTTTCTGCAACCCACTTATAAACTGGCATTATAATCCTCCTAAAGCCCTTTTGTTACTAGGAGGCTGTCCGAGAATGGCTATTTTCCCTCCCGCTACTAGCGGGACGTCAGGCTCAAATTATAATCCTCGAAATACTTAAATGTATTCCTGTGGTTATAATTTTCGCCTTCCTTGATCTTGGAAAAAATTTCTCATTCTCAGACAGCCTCCTACGGTCTCGCACCCTGATAAAATAATTCCGGAAATCCTGGAATTTGTTAGATCAAGGCATACTTTCCGGGATGGCCCGGGTATCCATGGGTTTTCCTCACTTTCAGAAGTCTCAGGCCATTTCATTATCATGAGGAAACAAATCACCCAAACAATCCGTTAAACAGAAACGCCTCTGAGCAGCTTTACCCAAAGGCGTGATTCAAATTAACCGTCGGTAACCCGGCGATCATGGCCTTTCGGCTTTAGACCCGTAGCTTTGCGTCATCACCTTTCGGCGACTTTGCCTTTTCTCTGTTTAGAAAAAGTTTAATAGATAATATGATAAATTTCTCAGTTTGTCAACTACTTTCCCATAAATTAAGTAAAATTTAAATAATTTATAAGTGTCTTGTAGATAAAAGACAATCATAACACTATATATTGTGCTTGCATTTCGATAGGTTCACGAGACATTTTCATAATGGAAAATCCGCAACACAGAACCTAAAATCGTGCCTGAACGGAATTTTCGCTCAGGCACTAAATAACCCGGCTATATGCTTTATTTTTGTAAAATTGAACACTTTTCACATATTACTCTTGACAAGATGTCTATGTTAAACGATAAATGGTTGCGCTTAAAAAGCAGTTAAGGCAACTTTTTCAGGTGGTCTAAAAGACAATTCAAAAAAAGGGATTTTGAGGTTATTTCCCGCTTAAAGAAAAGGTCTGGATCGAAAGGGTCTGGTAAAAAAAAATTATTAGAGGAGGTATTGACTGGGAGTGAAATTACTGCTCCTATGGGAGGAAAGATTATCGATGTCAAGGTAAAAGCAGGTGATGCGGTGAACGAAGGCGACGAGGTTATCATCCTCGAGGCCATGAAGATGGAACTACCTGTGGTGGCCAGCGAATCTGGGACCGTAAAAGAGGTAAAGTGTAACAATGGCGATGCTGTAGAAGCAGAGGCAGTTCTTGTGGTACTTGAGTGATATTTATGAATAACGTGTATGAGTCCCTCTGAATTGAGATTTCTATATCTTCACTATACCAGGACTTGGAGATCCTTTCATGGAAATTGAAGCCAAGATCAAGGAACTGGAAAAAAGAAACCGTGAGGCAGAGCTGGGAGGTGGGCAAAAACGCATTGACCAGCAGCATGCCAAGGGTAAGATGACCGCAAGGGAAAGGCTTGATTACCTCCTTGATAAGGGCAGTTTCCAGGAAATTGATAAGTTTGTTGTCCATCGGTGCCATGATTTTGGTATGGAGAAAAAAAAGATCGCTGGTGATGGCGTAGTTACCGGCCACGGAACCATAAACGGGAGACCGGTTTTTCTTTTTTCCCAGGATTTTACCGTATTCGGCGGCTCTCTAAGTGGAGCGTTTAGTCAAAAGGTGTGTAAGGTTATGGACCTGGCCTTAAAAAATGGTACACCCATGATCGGATTGGACGATTCGGGTGGGGCCAGGATCCAGGAAGGCGTTGAGAGCCTGGGAGGTTATGGGGAAATATTTAAGAGGAATGTGTGGAGTTCTGGAGTAATTCCTCAAATATCAGTTATTATGGGCCCGTGTGCAGGGGGTGCCGTTTATTCGCCCGCTCTTACTGACTTTATCATCATGGTCAAAAAGACAAGCAATATGTTCATCACTGGACCTCAAGTCATCAAAGAAGTTACATTCGAAGAGGTTACGGCTGAAGAGCTTGGGGGCGCCATGAGCCATAATAAGCGAAGCGGTGTAGCCCATTTTGCAGAGGACTCCGATCAGGCGGCACTTGACAAGGTGAAGGAACTCCTGGGTTATTTGCCTCAAAATTTTCGAGAAAAACCACCACCCATTGAATGTACAGATGACCAGGACCGGACAGACCAATCGCTTAATAACGTGGTGCCCACAAATCCGCGGCTGCCCTATGATATGAAAGAAATCATCCGCACGGTATTGGATAATAACCAGTTCCTGGAGGTCCACAAGTACTATGCCAATAATATGGTCGTTGGCTTCGGGCGACTAAATGGCCTGGCAGTTGGGATTATCGCCAATCAGCCAAAGTTTCTGGCGGGCTGCCTGGACATAAACGCTTCCATGAAGTGTGCCAGGTTTGTAAGGACGTGTGACTCGTTTAATATTCCCCTGGTGACTTTTGTGGATGTTCCTGGATATCTGCCTGGGGTCAACCAGGAATATGGTGGCATAATTAAACATGGTGCGAAGATTATTTACGCGTATTGTGAGGCCACGGTCCCGAAGATTACGATAGTGACCCGTAAGGCTTACGGAGGGGCTTATCTGGCCATGTCCTGCAAACACTTTGATGGGGATACTAATTACGCTTATCCGACTGCGGAAATTGCCGTCATGGGGCCCGATGGGGCAGCCAACATTATCTTTAGAAAAGAGATCGCTGATTCGGACGATCCGGGTGCGACCAGGGCGAGACTGATTGAGGAATACAGAAATAACTTCGCCAACCCATTTAAGGCTGCAGAATTGGGCTATATTGATGATATCATTTTCCCCGAGAACACCCGGCCAAGATTGATCAATGCCCTCATGACGCACCAAAACAAGAGAGCCACAATCCCCGAACGAAGACATGGAAACACTCCCCTGTAAGGGGAAACCGGCAATGTCTGTCGATTGCTGTAAGCAGTGTGCTACATAAACAGAAATTATCAGTCAATTCAGTGACATAACGAGTAATTTCAAAGGCCTCACTCTTGAAAAGGGGTGAGGCCTTTTTTTTACAGTGAATTAATCACCCAGGTCTATTCGGCCATGCTCATCGATTGGAAAAGGTGGGCGCATCAAGGTAACGGTGGAAGCAGATTGAAATCAAAAAAGATTAGAGGAAGAAATTCATGAATAATTGGCTTATTATAGATTCTGGATAGTTCTACTGGTTTTCATTATGCATAGAATATCGAACAAGGAATATCGGAGAAAAAAAGTTGTGAAAACAAAAGGCAAACAAAATCACCTTGTT
>JBDRPB010000099.1:0-3669 GCA_043809485.1 Pseudomonadota bacterium
AATCGAGAGGTGATAACGGTTTTTGAGGAATTGGAAAAAGCCCGCGTCAAGGATGGTAAACCTGCATATGCTCCTCCTTGGATCCCCCACCGTATTGAGCACGTTCAGATGATCCGGCCCGAGGACCTTGAGCGCCTGGCCCGGCTGGATGTGGCAGCCTGTGTCCAGCCCCATAATATGATCCTGGATATCAGCATGGTTGATGAATCGGTGGGCCCCAGGGGGAAATGGACCTACTCTTACCGGGATATGCTTGACGCCGGCGTTCCTGTATTTTTCAGTTCGGATGCGCCGGTTTGCGATACGAGTCCACTGGTGGGCATTCACGCCGCCGTGACCCGACAGAGAAAGGACGGGACACCAGAAGGCGGCTGGTACCCCGAGCAAAGGATTACTGTTGAGGAGGCGGTTCGCTGCTATACCATTGTGCCTGCCACGACTTATGGGCGGGAGCATGAACTGGGCAGCATTACCCCAGGGAAACGCGCCGACCTGGTTATCTTAGACAGGGATATTTATTCCGTCGATCCAATGGAAATAGTCGACACCCGTGTGGATTTGACCATATTCGATGGCCGGATTGTCTATCGGAGTGACGCGTTCTAGCTGTCTTCATAGACCAAGATCATGAATTTTGAGCCGAGTTTTTGGAATCGGCAATGATTGCTGCTACTTAATCCCGCCACGGCGGGACTGGATACTGGTTTCTGGATACTTGTTGTAGCGAAGCGGAAATCCCGTCTTTAGCGGGAATGAAATAAGGAATTTTTTCACTTCTTTAATCTTTCGAAAAGGACCGTACAACAAATTGATAATATTTCCAGGCACTGTAAATGGGAAAGTCTTTATCCCCGCTGAAGACGGGATCTTCGACCAGCATCGAGCATCTCCCGCCTTGGCGGGACATCTCTACGCCTTAAGCAACAAATTTGATAAACGCACACAAACTCGTCGGTTTGAGGCCTTGGCTTCGCTAGGCTACAAGGACGAAAAAAATGGGTCAAAAAGGACTACAGCCGTACCAGTTTTGACATATTCTTGACACATAGAAACATTTTTCCGATACTCAATAATGGAAGCGATCACAGGGCACTGCAACCCTGATTGAGTGATGCTCAATCCTGATACCTGATACCAAGTACCACTCAATTGAGGTTGGCTCAATTGAGAATACACCATAATATCATGAAATTTTCTGTCATCAATGAAAA
Organism: Pseudomonadota bacterium; assembly: GCA_043809485.1. Classification (GTDB taxonomy): domain Bacteria; phylum Desulfobacterota; class DSM-4660; order Desulfatiglandales; family Desulfatiglandaceae; genus 4484-190-2. The sequence goes on from JBDRPB010000099.1 coordinate 1,212, forward strand.
ATACCCGTTGATCCTGGCTTCTGCTTCTCCCCGGAGAAAGCGGTTGCTGACCCAGATGGGACTTCCCTTCCGCTCGGTTGCAAGCAACGTGAGTGAGAAAGGGCTCAACGGTGATCCTACGGAAATATCTCGTCTCCTGGCTGAAAAAAAGGCCTTTCAGGTTTACTCCAAAGACAAAGAGTCGTGGATTCTGGGAGCTGATACTGTTGTGGCTATTGACCATCACATGTTGGGCAAACCTGAGAATAGCGACAAAGCAAGACAGATGCTTACTCTCTTAAGCGGGAAGGAGCACAAAGTCATAACGGGGATTTGCATCCTCACCCCTTCAGGCAAGGTGGCCCATTCAGAGGCAGTCACCACTCTGGTCCGGTTCATAAAACTTACCGGGCAACAAATAGATGCCTATATCTGTACGGGCGAACCTTACGGGAAGGCCGGCAGCTATGCCATACAGGGGATCGGATCATTTATGGTGGAAAGCATATCAGGGTCTTATACAAATGTGGTGGGACTGCCATTGTGCGTCCTGATCAAAGCCTTACTCACGGTGGGTGCCCTCAGGAGTTTTCCGCTGCCTGAATATCTCTGATAGAATCACACCGCCTGCCACCCCTACGTTAAGCGACTCAATATGTCCTGAAACGGGGATACCCACCAACTGGTGACAGCAATTTCGGACAGTCCTGCTCAGGCCTCGCTGTTCATTTCCAAGGATCAAAACCAGATCCCTTTTCCAGTCAAACTGATAAATGGATTCACAACTCCCGCCCGATGCACCAATGATCCAAAAACCTTTGCTTTTCAACAAATCCAGAGCACGCCCCAAATTCACAACCCGGGCAATGGGCAGATGCACATAAGCCCCTGAAGACCGTTTTAGCACCTGGGCGCTCACAGCCGCAGATCGCTTCTTGGGAAGTATCAACCCATGCACCCCAAAAAAGGCCGCTGTTCTGATAAGAGAACCCAGGTTCCCTTCGTCTGTAATGTGATCTGCTGCTATCAATAGGCCCTGACCCTCATTTTTTAAAGAGATATCAATGAGATGATCTACATCCGAGTAGGTAAATTTTTCTGCCAGTGCCACAATACCCTGGTGCGCTATGCCAGGCAAGAGGCCGGATAGTTCAGGACCTTTTCTCAAACGAATGGGGATCTTTCGTTCCTCTGCGATTCGGATGATTTCCTCTGTTCGGGCCGGTTTTTTCCCTTCCGCGATCCAGACCTCTTTGATCCAGACAGGGCCGTGGGCCAGGGCCTCCCGAACACCATGAAAACCAGGTATCAAGTATGGAGTTTTTTCCTGAATGAGAATACCTCCAATTTCGTGGAGTTTTTTCGCTTTGCCCTATGCTCTTTGCCCTATGCAATCACTCCCATTATTCCAGCATTCCAATTGTAATCGGAGCGAACTAACTTCATATACGTTTATCCTGGGCTTTTCAAAGGATTCTTGGCCCGAGAATCGCCCAAATTCCTTTTTGCCAGCAAGGCTGCACCAAGGGCCCCTATGATCTGGGGTTCGCTGTGGATATGAATTGGTTTCCCCAATCTTTCTTCCATGAGTACCACCACACCACTGTTTTTAGCCACACCCCCTGTCATGGCCACCTCGCCGCTTACCCCAATGGACTTAACCATGCTCCAAACACGGCTGACAATGGCCCGGTGAAGACCACGGAGGATTTCCTCCCTGGGGTGGTTCTGGGCCACCAGGGAAACAACCTCGCTTTCTGCAAATACAGTGCAGACACTGCTTATCTGTACCTCGCCTTTCGCATGAAGAGACAGATCGCCCATTTCACCTAAGGGTACCCGAAGTTTGGCCGCCATCACTTCCAGAAAGCGCCCTGTGCCAGCAGCACACTTATCGTTCATCGTGAAATCCACTACCTTGCCACCCTCTCCAACCCGGATCACCTTGGAATCCTGGCCACCAATGTCTATGACCGTGCCAGTATCCGGAAAAAGGTAATATGCCCCCAGCGCGTGACATGAGATTTCGGTGAATTTTCCATCTGCCAGGGGCACGGAAACCCGGCCATATCCCGTCGCCACAATTTTTGCGAGATCTCCGCGGCCTATGCCAGCCTGTGCCAACGCCTTTTCAAGTGCATCTTCAGAGGCTTCAGTACTGTTCGCTCCGGTTTCTATAATGCTGTGGCCGCACACCTCACCTCCACCGTTGAGAATGACTACATCTGTGCTGAGAGAACCTACGTCAATACCGGCAAAATAGTCCAAGCCCTATCCCTCCATTGCCTCAAAGAAGGCCTCCAATCGGGTTCGGGTCTGCTCCTCGGAGTAGGCCCGGGAGTCGGCAATATCCGCCTCAATAATCACCGAAGGCACCTCCAGTCGTTCCATTAACAGGCGCTTCAGGTCATACTGTCCCACCGAATAAGGCTTGCAGCTTCTGGCCGAGTGGATTACCAGCCCATCCACCTGATACTCC
>JBDRPB010000100.1:0-3628 GCA_043809485.1 Pseudomonadota bacterium
CCTTGCTGGCCGGGTATTTGTCCCGAAAGTTCACCAGGGGTAATTAAAAGAAGTGTTAACCATTATTAACCATTTAGAAAAGGAGGAAGACTATGGAAAAGGATTGTGAAAAAAGATTGGACAGTATGCACGAACGTTACATGAATGGAGACGTAAGCCGCCGCGATTTCTTTAAATACCTGGGTATTGCCGGAGCCGCCGCTGGACTGGTAGGGGGGCCTTTTGGCTTTCTGACTCGTTCCGCCATGGCCGCCAAGTCCATCCGGTTTGACGGCTGGGGAGGCACAGTTTCCGAGGCCTTTCAAAAATACGCTTTCAAACCGTTTACCAAAGCCACGGGCGTCAAAGTAATCGAAGGCGAATTCGGCGATATGGATACTTACCTGACAAGGGTCAAGGCATCCTTTCCGCCAGGAGGTGAGTTCAACCTGGCTCATTTAAGTGGTGTATTCGATTACGCGCGATATGTGGGCCTGGGTTTTGACTCTGTGCTGGACGAGAGCAAAATTCCGAACCTCAAGAATGTTATGTCGGCCATGATGGAGCCATATCGGGCTATAACGAAGGGGAAACTCTCTGCAGTCCCCTATGACTATGGCCAGACCGGTATTGCTTATAACACTGAATTCATTTCCAAAGACAAGGCTGAGAAATTGGGGGCCTCGTTGCTTTGGGACAAAGATTTGGATGGCAAGCTTGGTAGTTGGGGCGACTGGCGGACCAACATCTGGTACGCCGCCCTTCATACCGGCCAACACCCCAATAAAATAAAGGATATGAAAGCAGTTTGGGACGCTTTGAGAATACAGAGGAAAATGGTCAAGAAGTACTGGGGGTCCGGCGCTGAGCTCATGAGCCTGCTGGCCAATAAAGAGATCTACGCCACGGTAGCCTGGTCCGGCCGGGTGGCTGCATTACAGGCCCAGGGCCATCCCATCGGATTCCTGTCTCCTCACAACTGTTATTCGTGGCAGGAGTGCATCTTTGTGATCAAGGGCAGTGACCTTGATGTCGCCCAAAAACTGCTTGACTTTATGCTGGCACCGGAGGCCGCCATCGCCGTGGCCGAAGGGCAGAAATATCCTCCAAGTCTCGACCCGACCAAAGTCCCGCTGACAGAAATGATCAAGAAATTGCCCGCCTTCGATCCTACCGGTAAACTGGAAGGCTACCTGTTTGCCGATCCGGGATATTGGAATGGTCACCAGGTGGAATGGGCGGAGAAGTGGGACAGGATAAAGGCAGGCAGTTAAGAAAAAGAAAAACTGGCTGGCCGCCGCGGCCCTATTCGCGGCGGCCAATCGCAGATTAAGGAGTGAAATTACTTTGGAAAAAGGTGATGGTTCCCCCACGGTACAATTGAGAGGGGTTAACAAACGCTTTGATAAAGTGGTGGCCGTGGAAAAAATGGATCTGGACATCGAAGAAGGATCCCTTGTTACACTTCTCGGTCCCTCAGGCTGCGGCAAGACCACCATCCTTCGAATGATTGCCGGCTTAGAGACGCCCTCAGAGGGGGACATATACATCAAGGGCCAGCGGGTCAATGATATCCCCATCCATAAGCGAAACCTGGGAATGATTTTTCAAAATTATGCCCTCTTCCCGCACAAAACCATTTTCGACAATGTTGCTTTTGGTTTGAAATACAGGGATGTGCCGAAGGAACAGATTAAGGGGAAAGTCACCCAGGCCCTGGAAATGGTTCGCTTGCCCGGTGTAGAAAAGCGAATGCCATCTCAGCTTTCGGGCGGTCAGCAGCAGCGCATCGCCATGGCCAGGGCAATCGTCATCGAGCCGATTGTCTTGCTGATGGACGAACCGCTGTCGGCTCTGGACGCGAACCTGCGCGAGGAAATGCGCCGGGAAATTGACAACCTGCAGCAAATGATAGGTGTGACCACTGTTTTTGTAACCCACGACCAACGTGAGGCCCTATCCATGTCAGACAAGATTGTGGTCATGAAGGATGGCCTTTTACAACAGGAGGGCTCCCCCGAGGAAGTTTACAACTATCCTGCCAATCACTTTGTGGCGGACTTCCTGGGCCACTCAAATTTTTTAGATGGTGTGGTCATCGGGCGGGAAGGTGAGAATTTCAGGGTCAAAGTCGGGGATAGCAACGAAATTCTGGTTCATCACCCCGGTGACTGGAGTGACGGGGACCGTGTGGAACTGGTGGTTAGAGCGCACAATTATGAGGTTTCTCCAAGGGGAAAAAATGAACAAACGTCGAACATGAATTGTTTCAGCGGCACAATTATAGACCGAAGCTACATGGGAGGCGAGGTCAGCTATTTTGTTGAACTGGAAAACAAGACCGTACTCCACGCCATCGGCATAGCCAAATTGAGGCCTTTCAGGCGGGGCCAGGAGGTCTGGATCCAGGTCCAACCACAACACTGCGGGTTGCTGCCCAAAGGGAATGATCAGGCTTAGGGATTTTACCCACATTTCGCCTTTGCTTATTTCTGCTCCTCGTGCCCTCCCCCTTCAAGGGGAGAGGGCTGATTTTTTTCAGAGGTTTTATTCATGGACTATACGAGGGTTACCAGGGCCCTGAGCAATCAATTTCCTTCCCGGTTGCGGACCATTGATTCCCACACCGCCGGGGAAGCAACCCGACTTATCATTGGTGGCATCGAACGGATTCCCGGCGATACGATGAAAGATAAGCTGTATTACTTCAAGGCAAACATGGACCATATCCGGCTGCTGCTGACCAGGGAGCCACGTGGGAAAAGGGGCACGATGGCTGCTCTGGTCACTGAGCCGGTGAGTAAAGGCGCCGATTTTGGACTAATATACATGGACGACCGCCGGTATCCTTATCTATGCGGTCACGCTACCATCGGTGCTGTGATGACGCTCATAGAAGCCGGAGTGCTGGAGGCCCGTGGGCAGGAGATGATAGTGATCGTTGATACACCATCCGGCCCCATGGAGACCAGAGCGGAAGTCAAGAACGGCAAGATCCAGTCTGTAGCCATCCAAATGGTACCGTCCTTTGTGTACAAGGAGAATCAAACGTTGGATGTACCTGGTATAGGGCGAATCGTTGTCGATCTCGTTTGCGTGGGCGGATTCTTTGTCATGGTTTCGGCTGACCAAATCGGCATGCAACTGGTTCCATCAAATAGTCATAGGTTGATAGAATTGGGCATGTCCGCCATAGAGGCCGCCAACCAGCAACTGGTTGTCCGCCATCCCACCCGGCCCGAAGTCACCACAGTAGACGTGACCGAGTTTTACGCTCCCTCAGACCACTCACGGGGACGCGGAAAAAACGTTGTCATTTACGGCGAGGCTCACATGGACCGTTCCCCTTGCGGCACCGGAACAACGGCTAAAATGACCCTTCTCCATCATAGGGGGGAGTTGGCCGTCAACCAGCCATTTATAAATTCCGGTCCACTGGGAACGACTTTTGAAGGCCGAATAGTAACCGAAACCAGGGTTGGCGATCTTAAGGGTGTGATTGCCGAGATCCGGGGAAGCGCTCACATTACCGGCATCCACGAATTTGTCTTAGACGCTCGCGACCCATTTCCAGAAGGATTTTTGATATGAACCAGAATTGGTTTACACCCGAACTCATCTTGTTAAACGGTAACTTCCGGACCCAGGA
>JBDRPB010000101.1:0-2070 GCA_043809485.1 Pseudomonadota bacterium
ATATTTCTTGTCTCCCTTCTCCGCATAGATAGTCAGCAAATCATCCTTGACGTCGAGACGAACATCTTCGACGCTGATACCAGGCATCTCGGCAACAACTAGTGTTGAGTCCTCCTCTTCGAAGATATCCACGATGGGCTCGCGAACCTCATGAACTACAGACTTTCCGCTCATTTCGTCTTTGTGGATGTTCCCGAAAGGTTCCACCTTAACCCCTTCGCCTCCCAATCCTACTTTGACGGAGAAACCATAGACACCCTTAAGATCCTTTTCTTTGCCTTTCCAATGGATTTCACCAGTCCTGGATTGTTCCTCCCCCTTCTCGCCCAGCTCGCCGAGCTTTTCCACGAGATCGGTAAACCCTTTCAGGATCCCCTCGAAGCCGCCCTGTACTTGCCTCCCCCTGTCCCTACTCTCTTTTTTCATCATAATCTCCTCCATTTATTCTAATTCTAATAAATTCAACTTTTTCGCCTTTGAATAAAGGGTTTTGTAACTCATCTGAACCATTCGAGCCGCTTTGGCTTTATTTCCACCTGTGTATCTTAGCACTTGGGTGAGAAGTTCGCGTTCGATGGCTACGACGCCCCGGCTTACAATCTCTTTGAAGGAAATCTCCTTCCAGGGCATCCCTTGAACTTTCGGGGTGAACGCCAAGCCAGGCACGGATACCCTCTTAATATTAAGTTGTTCCTCAGTGATCTGCTCGTCAGCCATAAGCACTGCCTGGCGGATGACGGATTGAAGCTGCCGAACATTCCCAGGCCATGCATAAGCAAATAGGGCTTCAAGGGCAGATTCCGAAAACCCTCTCACATTCTTATCCATTTCTGTGTTTGCGCCGTCGAGAAATCGTTTGGACAAGTAGACAATATCCTCCTTTCGTTCCCGTAGCGGTGGAATCATTATCGTGACCTCATTCAATCGGTAGAATAGGTCCTGGCGGAATCTGTCTGTTGTAGTTAAGGCCTCGAGATCCTGGTTAGTGGCCGTGAGGAAACGCACATCAATGTTTATGGTTTTGGTATCCCCTAGGTGGCAAATATTTTTGTCCTGAATCACGCGTAGGAGTTTGGCCTGGCAACTCAGAGGCAGGTTTGCAATCTCATCTAGGAATAAAGTTCCGCCCTGCGCTTTTTCCGTTTTTCCAGGCTTTTTATTGACCGCGCCCGTGAAAGCTCCCTTTTCATAGCCGAAGAGCTCACTCTCTAAAAGGAGTTCCGGAATTGCCCCACAATCAATAGGAACATAAGGGGCTTTTGATCGATGGCTGGCTTGGTGGATTGCCCTGGCTACAAGATCCTTTCCGGAGCCGTTTTCTCCCAAGATGAGCACGCTTAAATTAGATTTCGCCACCCTATTCACGTCGGAAATGAGCTGGCCAATTACATCACTGGGACCCATCATTTTTTTGAGGTCACTCCCCTGTTGGACATGATTGGAAAGGATTTTGAACTCTCGCTTGAGGTCCCCTTCGGCCAGCGCTCGGTGCACCACTCGAACCACCTCATCGTGGTCGAAAGGTTTGATCAGGTAATCGTGAGCCCCCTTCCTCATCGCCTCGACAGCCCCACGAATCTCGGCATGGCCAGTGATCAAGATAACCGGAAGGGTCTTGTCTATCTCCTTTGCCCTTCTCATTACCTCCATCCCATCCATGCCTGGCATTACAATGTCAACCAATAATGCATTGGGGTTTGCAGAACGAACCGTCTGCAATGCTCCATGACCAGTGTGGGCCACCAGGGTCTCGAATCCTTCCCTTTTAAAAAGATGGGAAAGCATCTCACAGATTCCTTTTTCGTCATCAACGATCAGGATCTGTTTTCCGCCTTCTGTCATCTTTATCTCCCTCCATCAAAAGGCCGAGTAATCGGATACCTTACCCGGATATCTTTGTCTAACCAATTTCCTAACGAGTGAAGCATTCCCAGAAAGAGGATCCCTGTTTCCCCAACCAGAAGAGTTCCATTGATGCGAGCGGCGATGTACTGGTCACGCCTTTTAAGTAATGAATCACCCACGCCTTTTTTGCGCGCTGCGGCCCAGGCTGTTTGTAGGGTATCCCCT
>JBDRPB010000102.1:0-4245 GCA_043809485.1 Pseudomonadota bacterium
TTCAAGTTTCTCAAAAGGAAAAACGAATCCTTCTCTTTCCATCTCATCATACCTCCTCTTCCCTCAAGGCCGCAAGGCCGCCCCTCAAGCGAAGCGCTCCTCTCCTCCCCCTACCGGCAATATGACACTGAACCTACTTCCTTTGCCTTCCCCCTCACTTTCGACCCAGATTGTTCCCCCGTGCAATTCAACGAGGCTCTTGGTCAGGCTCAGGCCCAGCCCTGTGCCGGGCGTTTTATCCTTGGTGCCACCTTTGGCCTGATAGAATTCCTCAAAAACCTTTTCTTGATTCCCAGGCGCAATCCCGATACCCGAATCAGCTACGCTGATAACGAGGGACGCAGGACGATCGGTCGCTTCGCTCCCTGGGACGACGGACGCCTCGTCTCTCGTCGAATCCGCGGTGACGCGGATTGATCCGCCATCCGGGGTGAACTTGGCCGCATTGGAGAGGAGATTGAACAGGATCTGCTTGAGTTTTCTCTCATCGGCATGAATTTCCAGATCTCTTATTTCTTCCGGAATCTCCAGATCAAGGGTAATCCCATGTTTCAAGGCCTTTTCCTTGATCATGATCAGGCTGTTTTCCAGTAACTCTCTTATCTTTACCTGGGAAAGTTCAAGCTCTTCCTTGCCCGCCTCCACCTTGGAAAGATCCAGGATATCGTTGATCAGGGATAAAAGGTGTTTGCCACTGGTGAGGATATCGTTCACATATTCTTTCTGCTTCTCGTTGAGCTCCCCAAAGTATTGATCACCCAAAACCTCAGAAAAACCAATAATGGCATTGAGGGGGGTCCGGAGTTCGTGGGACATGCTGGCCAGAAAATCGGACTTGGCCTGGTTGGCGACTTCAGCAGTTTCTTTGGCTGCGAGCAACTCCTCTTCGGCTTGTTTGCGCTTGGTGCCCAAAGCGATTCCATCTGCTATTGACGATAGAGCCTCCATGGTTGCATCACCGAGCGCATGGCGAGAGAACATGCCGACTACACCTAACAACCGGTCTCCAACGATCAAGGGGTAGCCTGCAAAGGCAACTACCCCCTCTCGTTTAGCCCATTCCTGGTCCCCGATTTTCGGGTCACCAATGACCGTATTGGTCAGGTGCGGTTTTCGCTCCTTGCCAATGCGACCGATCTTTAAACTTCCGAGGGGAACGCGGCCATGTGCGCCGTCAAGATGGATGTACATCCCTGCGCTGGCCCGCAGCTCAAGCATATCTTCTTCTTCGTTTAGCGTCCAAACTCGGGCAAATGCCGCGTCCAGGTGATTAACGAGCTCTTCGCAGCACCTTTGCAAGATGTCCTGCAAGTCAGCAGCAGAGTTGAGAATGGCACCCACCTTGGCGTCCAGTGAAGCTAGTATTGATCGTTCCTTCAAGGCCTCCTCTGCCTGCTTGATCTCGGTGATGTCCGAGAGCAGGCCGTCAGCATATATTTTGCCATCTCTTTCGTAGGTGGCGACGGACTTGTCATGCAACCATATCCAATTCCCATCTTTTCTCTGGATTCGGTACTCAACATCGAACTTCTCGTTTCCTTTGAAAAGTAAATCGTATGCGTCCTTGACGTGCTCAAGGTCATCTGGATGAATTCTGTCTAACCAGAGACGTTTGCCCTCTTTATAGATTTCTTCCGGGAGATAGCCGTAGATTTCTTTCACATTCGGACTAATGAAGGTGGCATTGCCCTCCCTGTCAGTTCTGCAAACCACATCCGGAATGTTTGCAATCAGCGATCGATACTTCTCTTCTTTCTCCCGCAAGCGACTGATCATCGGGTTAGTAATGCGAAGGAACAGCACCGCACCGACTATAATAAATAGGATAGCCAGAGACCCGGCTATTACTCCGGATTTCACAAAAGGCGCTCGAATTTCGGTCAGATCGATCTTGGCCACTATGCCACAGTTTAATTTTGCCACTGCCTCATATGCTGCCAGCACCTTCTTTCCGCGATAGTCGAGCCCTACCATGGTTCCCGACAGCCCGGAGAGTGCCTGGCGCATGGGCTCGGCCAGTTCCGAGTCAAAACGAACAGGTTTCGGTGTATCGAAATCATAATGTCGATGATTAAGGAGGAAAACGATGTAATCCCCTTCTCGCCGGGCTAAGGTAAACTCGCCTGTCTTACCAAATCCCTTGTAGTTCTTGTGTGCATCGATGACCTGGCTCAAGGTGGCCGCTTCTGAACCTTTTGGATGGTCCTCCTTGCTGTGAATAGCGTCAAAGCGAGCGACAGCTTCTATTAACCGAGCTTGACTTTGAACGGTTTCCACCAAACGCGCCCTCTCTTCTTCAAACGCAGTTTCGTACAGGATGAACATTGTGACTCCAGCGACACCCAAACAGATGGTTGCCATGATCAGAATCAAAGTGATCAATCTTTTGCGTTCATCCATCTTCTTTCCCCCTGCTTCACTTTCTGCCCGGACCCCATTCCTCCAAGCCTCATTTGAGCCTGATGCGATTTACAAATGAATCTTCCGTCATCATCTTTTTATAGATGTGACATCGCTCAAAATTATCTTTGCAATAACGTAGCACTAGAATGATGCTTTGGCTGTTCCACTCAGAGCAAATAACAGTCATCTTTTCGTTGTTTCTCTCTTCCATGAAGTTGTTCCTTTCTCCCAGAAGCATCTTGATTTAGGCCATCGTCCTTAGGACCGTTGCAGTGTCTACGGTCTAACCAAACATATTTGAAATTCCCTTCAACTTTGAATCAACGTTGATCGTTGTTTCGACGCATCGGGTAATGCGAGTGTTCCGGGGTTCAGTGTTCAGAGTTCAGGAGGGATGATCCCCCCCTGTGCTGTCCACCGGCCTGCCTGTGCGGTGCACGCAGACAGGCGCTCTGACTCCGGCAAGTGTTTCTCCAGTGATTTCTCCAGACCGTTTACCATGCGGATACATTCCTTATAACGGCTTCGATAGGAGCTGCAGACGGACGGTTCGTAGAAAAATATAGCAAAAAGGAGAAACCGACTACTCCTCCTGAACACTGAACCCCTGAACACTGAACACTCAAAATTGTCTGACCCATTTAGTCAAACAATCGGCATGTAAGGAGCTAAAAATGTTTTGCCACTATTTTTAAAAAGCCCTTAATATCAATGGGCTTTGGGATATAGCCGTCACATCCCACCTCAATCATCTTTTCTTCATCTCCTTTCATGGCATAGGCGGTAAGTGCTACGATAGGAATCCCCTTTGTAGCATCATCTCCTTTAAGTATTTTAATGGCTTCAAGCCCGTCCATGACCGGCATCTGGATATCCATTAAAATCAGGTCGGGCTTTTTTGTCCTTGCCATTTCAACACCCTGTTTTCCATTTGTAGCCTCTATGGTGACATATCCGGATACCTGCAAAAGGTCTCTCACCAATTTTAGATTTTTCAGATCATCCTCAACGATAAGAATGCACCTGTTCATAATTATCCTCCCTATTTTCATTCGGTTTCTTTTACGATCAACGCCATCTAGATCCGATCATTTTATGGGTAGTGAAAAAATGAATCTGCTTCCTTTCCCTTCACCCTCACTCTCCACCCAAATCCTCCCCCCGTGCATCTCTACCAATCGCCGGGTCAGGGACAGCCCAAGTCCTGTGCCCTGGGTCTTGTCCGTCACGCCGCCCTTAACCTGATAAAACTCATCGAAAATCTTTTTCTGATCCTCCGGGGCAATGCCAATGCCGGTATCTTCCACTGAAATTTGTAAAAAATCCCCGGTTTCCCCGCCCATGGCGGGATCTTCGACAAGTTCCAAATTTCGAGTTTCATGCCCATCTGAAACTGGATACTGGAAACTTGAAACTCGATTGGCAAAAACATGGATTTCTCCGCCGTCCGGGGTAAACTTGGCTGCATTTGAAAGCAGGTTGAAAATGACCTGCTTGAGTTTGCGTTCATCCGCTTGAATCTCAAGGTCTGACAGTTCATTGGGGACCTTAAGATCCAGACGAATACCGTGTTTGTGGGCCTTCTCTTTGATCATGACCAGGCTGTTTTCAAGCATCTCCGTGATATTTACCGTGGAGAGTTCGAATTCCATCTTGCCCGCTTCCACCTTGGAAAGATCCAGGATATCGTTAATCAAGGAAAGGAGATGTCTTCCACTGCCCAGTATGTCATTTATATACTCTGTCTGTTTCTCATTGAGTTCACCAAAGTATTGATCCCTCAATACCTCCGAAAAACCGATAATGGCATTCAGCGGTGTGCGCAACTCATGCGACATATTG
>JBDRPB010000103.1:0-6910 GCA_043809485.1 Pseudomonadota bacterium
CTTCCTTTCTTATTTTCAATGCGCTAAACTGTTACAAAACATCAAAGAATTGAATTTAGCCGCATAGGTAGAAATATTTTTGTCTTGACATAAAGTATGTATTTAAATATATTTTTTAATTCACTTTCTATGAAGGAGTAAAAATCATGTATGCAGTCATTATGACTGGTGGAAAACAGTACCGGGTTGCCCCAGGTGATCAAGTAAAATTTGAAAAACTCAACGGGGAAGTCGGCAACAGCGTCACATTTGACAGGGTCCTCTTAACCTCTGACGGCGAAAACGTTAAGATGGGTCAGCCTTATCTTGATAATTCAAAGGTCATTGGCCAAATTACTCGTCATGGTAGGAATCGGAAGATCATTGTTTTTAAGTATAAAAGAAGAAAAGGATATCGCCGAAAACAAGGGCATAGACAGCATTTCACGCTTGTTAATATTGAAAATATTGAACAATAAGCCGAAAACGAGCTGTAGATGAGGGATGAATCATGGCACATAAAAAAGCAGGTGGGAGTTCCAGAAACGGCAGGGACAGTGCCGGTCAGAGATTTGGTGTAAAAAGATTTGGTGGTCAAAAGGTGCAGGCTGGTAACATCCTTGTCCGTCAGAGAGGGACCAAATTGCACCCGGGAAACAATGTGGGCCTCGGAAAGGACTATACCATTTTTGCCAAAATCGACGGGATTGTTGCCTACGAGCGTTTCGGAAAGAAACGAAAGAAGGTTAGTGTTTACGTTACATAGACGCAATAGGGAACTCCGCTTCCCTTGAGATCTAAAATGGACTTTCTCGATGAAACAGTCATTACGGCCATATCGGGAGACGGTGGAAAAGGTTGCATCAGCTTTAGAAGGGAAAAATTCATACCCAAAGGCGGCCCGGACGGCGGCGACGGTGGAGATGGCGGAAGCATAATAGTAAGGGCGAGCAGGAGACTCCATACATTAACTGATTTCAGGTCGCATAAGTACTTTAAGGCCCCCAATGGTAAACCCGGAAGGGGAAAGAGCCAATTTGGCAAAAACGGCCCTGATCTTTTTATTGAGGTCCCTTTGGGAACCGTCATTGAAGACCTTGATACAGGTGAGCTACTTGCAGATCTAATACATGATAAACAGGAAATTTTCCTCCTTCCTGGTGGAAAGGGAGGGAAAGGGAATCAACGTTTCGCCACTTCGACTAACAGAGTTCCAAGGATTGCCCATCCAGGTTTTCCCGGTCAGGAAAAAAGACTAAAGCTCTCGCTAAAGTTTCTGGCCGATATTGGGCTAATCGGCTTGCCTAATGCCGGTAAATCAACACTTCTTTCCTGCCTCAGCATGGCGCGTCCCAAGATTGATAGCTACCCTTTCACTACCCTTACCCCTAATCTGGGTGTCATGGCCTTTGACCATGAAAGGTCTTTAATTATTGCTGATATACCGGGATTAATTGAAGGAGCAAGCACAGGCCGTGGCCTTGGTCATCGTTTTTTGAAGCATATTGAACGTACAAAGCTTTTGTTACATCTTTTAGACATTACATACCAGCCCGATCAGGATATCCTGGAAGATTTTCACGCGCTCAGACACGAGATGGAGGCCTACAATCCTGCATTGCTTGAAAAGCCTCAAATGGTGCTAATTAATAAGATGGATCTCTATGGGCCCGATCGCAGAGATTTAAGAACGCTACAAATGGCACTGGAGAAGGTGGGAATAGAGTCCTTACCCATTTCTGCGCTGACTGGTGAAGGTCTTGAAGGACTAAAGAAATTCATCGCGGAAAAATGGGGCGAAGACTGATGGCTGGCCCAAAGAAAAAGGCGGAAAACATTTCGAGAAAAGAACTGCTGAAACCGGTTAAAAGGGCTGTGATTAAGGTGGGCAGTGGCGTCCTGACCGCCAAAAATGGCCTCAACATGGCCGTTATTGAAGACCTGGCGACGGATATTTGCGCGCTAAGGAACAAGAGGCTCCAGATTATCCTGGTTTCTTCGGGTGCCATTGCCTCCGGCCTCAAAAAGATCGGACTCTCCAAAAGGCCACAGTCAGTCTCACAACAACAGGCCGTGGCTGCCGTGGGTCAGAGCAGCCTGATGATGGCTTATGAAGAGGCCTTCGGACGTCACGGACAAAAGGTGGCACAAATCCTGACCACCCGTGATGACCTCACCCACAGACGCCGGTACTTAAATGCCCGTAATACCCTCTTCACCCTGCTCTCGTGGAAAATCATTCCCATCATCAATGAAAATGACACTGTGGTCGTAGATGAGATAAAATTTGGTGATAATGACAATCTGAGTGCCATGGTGACGAACCTGAGCGAATCCGATCTTCTAATCAATTTGACCAATATCGATGGCCTTTTTGATAAGGATCCACGAACCCACAAAGATGCGAAGCTCATCAGGGTCGTGGAAAAGGTTAACCGACAAGTTACGAGATCGGCCAGCTCAATTCCAGGTTTTCTGGGCAGAGGCGGCATGGCGAGCAAGATCAAGGCTGCAGAGAAAGTGGCCCTTGCCGGTGTCCCAACCATTATTGCCAATGGGCTGAAGCCTCGTATCTTGAAACAAATATTTATGGGAAAAGAAGAAGGGACACTCTTCCTGCCCCAGGAAGTGACCCTTTGCAGTCGAAAGCACTGGATCGCATTCACCAAGTCTCCAAAAGGGGAAATAGTCATTGATCGGGGAGCGGAAAAAGCCCTTGTGGAACGTGGAAAGAGCCTCCTCCCCTCGGGTATTACGGAGGTAAGAGGTAGATTCAGTCTCGGCAATTCCGTGCTGCTGATCAGTGAAACCGGAAAAGAGGTAGCTGTGGGCATGGTCAACTATCATTCGAGTGATATCAATAAGATTATAGGCGCCAAGACGGCTGAGATAGAATCAAGACTGGGTTTTAAAAACGATGATGAAGTGATCCATAGGGACAACCTCGTCCTTGCCGATCAGATGAAAGAAGGAGACGAGTTATGTCACTTGCGGACATGATCGAGGACATGGCCAAAGAGGCCAAAGCGGCATCGAG
Source organism: Pseudomonadota bacterium (assembly GCA_043809485.1). Taxonomy (GTDB): domain Bacteria; phylum Desulfobacterota; class DSM-4660; order Desulfatiglandales; family Desulfatiglandaceae; genus 4484-190-2. Next base: position 3,017 of record JBDRPB010000103.1, read on the forward strand.
ACAATTGAGACGTGTTGGAAGGGCACAAAAGGATTCCACTCTGGAGTTATTGGCAGGCAAACTCATTGATAGGCAGGCAGATATTATCAAGGAGAATGAAAAGGACCTGGACCTGGCACGAAAGGCAGGCCTGTCCGCCGCAATGATCGATCGATTAACCATGGATTACAATGTAATCAGGGGAATGGCAGACGGTCTGAGGGAAGTGGCTGCCTTACCAGACCCTGTTGGTGAAGTCTCCGGAATGTGGAAACGGCCCAATGGATTGCTTGTGGGACGCGTTCGGATACCCCTCGGTGTTATTGGATTCATTTATGAATCGCGTCCAAATGTGACAGTGGACGCTGCCGCCCTGTGCCTGAAATCCGGCAACACGGTAATCCTTAAAGGAGGATCTGAGGCCATTCATTCCAACTTGATCCTTTCGGATCTGTTAGAACAAGCACTGGTGGAAACCGGACTCCCTCCAAAGGCCATACAGGTTATTCCAACCACAGATAGAGAGGCAGTTAAGATTTTGATCGGCCTTGACGACTACATTGACACAATTATTCCGAGAGGAGGCGAGGGCCTGATCCGTTTTGTGACAGAGCATTCCCGTGTCCCTGTACTAAAACATTACAAGGGTGTCTGTCACGTATACGTGGATGAGTACGCTGACCTTCAGATGGCCAGGGAAATATGCTTTAATGCCAAGGTTCAAAGGCCTGGGGTTTGTAATGCCATGGAAACCATGCTCATTCATAAAGGCATTGCGAGCGATTTTCTCCCCGACATGGTGAAACGTTTCCGCGATGCTAATGTGGAAATCAGAGGCTGTCCCAGAACACTGGAATTGTCCCCGGGAATCAAACCTGCCGTTGAGACAGACTGGCCCGCCGAATTTCTTGACCTGATACTTGCGGTCAAGATCGTCTCAAATATGGATGAAGCTCTTGATCACATTGAACAATATGGCTCCAATCACACAGAAGCCATTATTACAAATGATTATAACCGCTCCCAGCGTTTCTTAGCTGAAGTGGACGCGTCGGTGGTTCTAATCAATGCCTCCACACGCTTTAATGACGGAAATCAGTTAGGGCTTGGTGCGGAAATCGGGATCAACACCTCAAAACTTCACGCCTTTGGACCCATGGGACTGGAGGAGTTGACCACTACAAAATTTATTGTATATGGGCAAGGACAGGTTAGGGATTGATGAAATTAGGTATCCTTGGCGGGACATTTGATCCGATTCATCTGGGCCATTTGCGCACAGCAGAGGAAATTGGGCAGGAACTGGGCTTGGAAAAAGTCTATCTAATTCCATCCGCTTCTCCCCCCCACAAAACCAGGGAACCCGTGGCCCCATTTCAACATCGGCTAACCATGGCACGACTGGCAGTGGGTGATTCGTCCCTGCTTGAAATACTGGATCTGGAAGGGAACCGCCCCGGATTTTCCTATTCCATTGAAACGCTTAGAGAGTTTCATCATATCTTTAGCCCGGATCCTGAACTCTTTTTTATCCTGGGCATAGATGCTTTTTTGGAAATCAAGACGTGGAAAGAATACCAGAAACTCTTTTACTATGCACATTTTGTCATCATTGAACGTGCCGGATTTCGTCCTCGCGATCTTGAGGCATTTCTCTTAAACATCGGTTTGAATGTGAGAAAAACCAAACTGCCTGATGTCTTCAGCGTTTCATCGGGTAATACCGTAGTGCTTAGGGCACCTACACTTATGGACATATCATCCACACGCATAAGAGAATTGGTTGCAGAAGGTAAATCCATTCGTTTTTTGCTCCCTGAGATGGTAAGGAATTATATCATGGAAAAAGGATTATATGGAGACTATGCGGGCCCTCGATAAGGCAAAATTGTGCCTCAAAATCATAAGGGAGCGAAAGGCCATTGACCCTGTCCTTTTTGAAGTTGGCAAACTCGTCTCCATTACGGATTACTTTCTCATCGCCAGTGGAAACTCCAGTAGACAGATTCAGGCCATTGCACGCCATCTTCAAAGAAGAATGCGTGAGCAGGGTTTCAGGCCCGACGGTATAGAGGGGGAACAAGAAGGGCACTGGGTGTTGATGGATTACGGGGACGTGGTCATCCACCTGTTTTACCAACCCATAAGAGAGTTTTATGATCTTGAAGGTCTCTGGATCGAGGCCCCACGGATGGACTTATAGATTGACTATTGGCTATTGATTATTGACTATTGACGATTGAATATTTAAGGAATTTTTCAATTATAAAAAACTATAATAAAAATGACGGGGACACAAATATTCAATAGTCAATATTCAATATTCAATTCCGAGTTAGGGGATATTTAGTTTTGAAGGTCAAGTGCTATTTTTATATCAAGCAGGTCATTTTTATGCTTTGCTTGTTCATGTTACTTTCCAATCTTTCTCTTGTGACGCCCAAGGCCTTTGGGCTCTCAATTGAAGAGGAAAGAAGACTGGGTGAAGAATTTGTGGCCCAGATCCGAGGGTATTTTAAACTGGTAGATGATGAATATGCCAATCAATTCATAACGGATTTGGGTCGTTATCTCACCATGCCTTTGGAAACAAAGCCCTTCCCTTTTCACTTTTATATTATCAAGGACAATACCCTTAACGCCTTTGCAGGGCCTGGGGGACATATCTTTGTCTTTTCCGGACTAATAGAAGCCATGGATAATCTGGATGAACTTGCGTCTGTCATTTGCCATGAACTCGGCCATGTCACTGCCAGGCACATATCCCAGCGCATAGAGCAGAGCAAGAAAATAGGGTTGGCCACCATGGCAGCAATTCTGGCTGGTGCTCTGATTGGGGGTGAATTATCGGGAGCCGTAATGACAGGCGCGATGGCCGCCGGAATGCAGGCCCAACTGAGCTACAGCCGAAACGACGAACGGCAGGCTGACCAGTTGGGGTTCAAATACACGAAGTTGGCCAGTTTTGACCCCGCAGGGCTGATCAGCTCACTAAAAAAAATTCAGAAAGGACAATGGTTTGGTACGGATAGGGTACCGGCCTATCTTTTAACCCATCCTACCGGACCTGAAAGGATGTCTAATCTTGACTCAATGTTGACCCATTTCAAACCTGATCCCCCAACCAAAGAAACCATCCAATTAAGAAAGCGCTTTCCCTTCTTTAAAACCATTCTCCGGGCAGAATGTATGGGTTCCCAGGAAGCAGAAAGGCTTTTCCACCTTGATCTCGAAAAGGACCCATCATCCCTTTTGGCCCACTTTGGCCTTGGAATTGTTTACAGGGAAAAATCAGAGTATGATCGCGCTATTCGTCACCTAAAAATCGCGCTCAAGGAAGACCCGGATTCTATCTCCATATTGACAAACCTGGGGCAAACCTATCATATGGCGGGGCAGGACAGAGAGGCCATACCGTTTCTTGAAAAGGCCTTTGACCGTGATGGTCAGGGCCGCTCTACGATATTTCTCCTTGCACTGTCTTATGAAAACCTTGAAAAGTACGAAATGGCAATTCAACTCTTAGAGAAACTGACCTATCTGAAACCCGTTGATAACGAGGTCTATTATCACCTGGGCCTTTCATACGGAAGGCAAAACAGACTGGCGTTAGCCCATTATAATTTCGGCCTTTATTTTAGCAACTTACGTCAAATGCAGAAAGCAAGTTTTCATTTCCAAAAGGCCGATAGCCTTTCCGACAATAATCCTGCCCTTAAAAAAAAGATCCACGATGCGATAAAAGAGCTCGGTCTCTCACAATAGGTGAGAAGAGGACATCCGTTATTTTTAGAAACGGGGTTACCCATGACAAAACACACCGTACCCTGTGTCAAAAGGCTGGCCCCGGATTTCTATGAGGAGATTGAGAAAGGAAAAATGTGAGAGAGATCCTTTGCATCAACCGTATTGCGT
>JBDRPB010000104.1:0-6876 GCA_043809485.1 Pseudomonadota bacterium
ACCCCGACGGTCAGGGGGCCGAGAAAGGCCGCACCGAAGCCGATCGTGGAGTGAACGGCCAGGGTTGTTCCCCTGAAACCTGCCGGTGCAACAGCCACAACGCCGGCGGTCAACGATGCTGAATCACCGGTGACCGTTATACCGTATAAAAGCGCCAGAATGGCTACCAGAAAATAAGGCAAGGGTGCAGTAAAACCCAGGGCGGATCCAAGCGCTGCCGAGCCGATCATTACAGCCGTTATCACTTTCCGGCGGCCGAATTTCCGGGACAATTCGTTGCCGCCGATGCTGGCCGGAAGCCCGATCAGGCTGATCAGAAAGGCGACCTGGGTTGGGCGCCAGGTAAAAGCTCCCGCCGGCTGTATCTGGATGCTGAAAGCCAGGAAAGCCACAATCCAAGAGCGCATGGAAAAAAGCTCCCACATGTGGGCGGCGTAACCGAGGACATAAGCCATTGACGGGCGGGATCTGAAGACGACTTTGAAATCCGCGAGCAGCGCCTGCCCCTTTGAGGTGCGAATTTTTCCCGGAGGAACATACAAAAAGACGATGATCAGGGCGACTGCAGCTCCGGCCGCCGACGCGGTAAAGGCCCAATGCCAACCGGCCAGCGTATTGATCTCCCCGGCCAGAAGGTAAGACAGGCTGGCGCCGATGCTGAAACTTGCGGTGTAAAACGATATGAACCGTGACTGGAGTGTTCCTTCCGTATGGTCGCTAACCACCTTGAGCCCAGGCATGTAGATTCCGGCCAGGCTGATACCCGATAGAAACCGCAGTACCAGCGCCGACCAAAACCCCCGGGCCAACAGCGCGAAAGCGAGGGCTGTCAGGGCACCGAGGAGCGCTCCCAGCCCCATAACCTTGCGGGCATCCATTCTGTCGGTGATGCCGGCCAGCACCGGCACCAAAATCATATAGCCGGCATAGTAAGCTGCGATGATCCAGCCCGCCTCTGTATGGCTTAAACGCCATTCGGTCAGAAATGTCGGTAACAGGGCGGGAAAAACTGCAATCGACGCCAGGCCGAATATTTCCGCCAGACAGACAAGCAGTGTCAGCCGGTAAGGAGAGGTTTGTCTCATGGAACTACCTTACATGAGGCGATCAAATATGACAACACCGGAGCGTTGCTTTGAAACAGTACGTAGAAGGGGTTTCTTACTTCTGCCAAGCTCGTCATTCGAGAGACACGCAAAGGAAGCTGGCTGTAAAGCTGATCAGGGAGGTATCTGAAAAAGAAGATATTAACCTCAAAAAAAGGCAGAGCCATGACGCCTCCGCCATTCCCATGGGTAGTCTAAGTTCTTTTATTATTTAGGCATCAAGTTCTTGCCCCGTTCCATTGCGATTCGTATGTACGTCTCGGCACCGGATTTGGGGGGCTGGTATTGGTGAGCATCAGCCTTTTTTACCAGTCGTAAAGCGTCAGTAGAACACGTGGTAACACAGAGGCCGCAGCCAATGCATCGATCCAAATTGATTACTGCTATGTCATCTACAATACTGATGGCCTCCATCTGGCATCGGTCTAAGCAGATTTCACATGCGGCGCACTCCTCAGCGTCCACTTCAGCGAAGTAGTTGCTCTGTACCGCCGAGGCCGGAACGGGCTGCTTTTTCAACGACCTGAGCATACCGCAACAATCACCGCAACAACTGCACATTCCGCCAGCTTTTTGGGAATTGAAGGGCTGCATTACCAGGCCGACTTCTTCATTACGTTTGGCAATCTCGTGGGCCTCTTCTTTGCTAATGTACCGGCCCATACCGTTCTCAACGTAATAGTGTGCGTGTGAGCCAAACATAAAACAAGTTTCCAGCGGTTTATCGCAACCCTTATCGGCCAGACCCATCCAAGTACGACAAATACAAGGGGCGATGGCTATGGTTTTCTGGTTGTGTAAAATCTCCAGAACGTCCTCATACGGAGCAACAGGCCATTTCACGGCCATTTCGCGGTTTATGGGAATGGTTCGCATCACAGGGGTTTTGAATGATTGGATAGTTTTGCCGAATGCCGTTTCAAAATATTCGTTCATATCCAAGGCAAGCTCACGATCCAGGCTATTGACCTGGAACTCAAAAATGCCTACCACATAAGGGACTGCTCCATAGCGAACTGTCTGGTCTTTTCGCTGCCGAAAGAGCAAACCTTTCTTGGCCATCCCTTCCATTAGATCTGCCGTCTCCTCTGGGTCCCGGTCCAGTCTTTTGGCGACTTCCTCTGGCGTCACTAAGAGTGGGGATAGCTGTAAGAAGAATTCAGCTTCCTCTTCCGTGAACAACCGCCTTAGTATTCTGTTTTCCACCCCAGTATTTGTGGTAGGGTATCCTGTAGCGAGATCGTCAAGCCGTTCCCTTAATTTTTCGTATACATCTCCCATCAATTCACCTCCTGTATTTATGACGCTGTAGCAAATTGCTGCGCTCTTTAATCACAGTTATGTTTCAGAAGTCAACTTACGTACGGACCGACCTCTTATGTTCTACCTCTTGTTTGAGCCAGCTATACCAGGCATCCAGCCCTTCTCCTGTCTTGCAGGAAATCTCGAACAGGGTCAGGTGGGGGTTAACCTTTAATGCCTCATCCCTTATTTTCTCCACTGAACAGTCAACATACGGTGGTATCATGAAGGCCTCGAAAAGGGGCCACTGAAATAGTCAGCGATAGTGAATTTAAAATACGAATATCGAATATCAAAATTCGAGACAATACCAAATGACCAAAATCCCAATGACCAAAACACTTGTGTTCACATCGCCTATGTATAACTGGCTTCTTCGTACCCGTTTTGAACATTGAAAAATTTGATTTTCGAATTTATTTCGGATTTAATATAACTCAAAAAGCGCCTGAAACGGTAAAACCTTTTCATTTCTCACCGGTATAACCGGTGGATCCTTACGATTTAGATAGTGCCTATCCATAAATCCTCAATCAGTTCACCTCCATTTCCACAATGGATAAATCCCGTCCGGAGATGGTATTGATCTCCCGGCTGCCACAATGGGGGCATTCAAAGGCGTAATCCCGAATCTCAAATGCTTGATTGCACTCCTTGCAGACCCCCCTGAGGGGGATGATTTCCATGATCAGTTTCGCCCCTTCCAATTCCGTACCAGAAGTCATTACCTCAAAACAGAAAGAGAGGGAATCAGGGACAATGGCCGACAATTGACCGATGTGGAGCCGGATCGATTTCAAAACTCTTACATCATGCTTAGCCATCTCCTCTCTTATGATGTCGAGCAGGCTCTGAGCTATGGACATTTCATGCATAAAAAAGTCCTCACGCTAACCCTGTTCCTGCGCCGTATGCAATGGGCAGGCGATTTGGCCATTCGGAAGGGTAAAAAACGTGCAACAGCCTCAATCCAACTAAATGAGACCTCTTTCCCATCTTATTCTGTGATGAAGGTCGGCGAAGTTCTCCGGTGACCTTGCTTCTAAGCGACGTTTGATAGAGATTGAGCCGGTAGGGCAGGAAACAGCGCACACCCCGCAACCAATGCACCAGTCCAGATCCACCTCTGCCTTATCATTAACCATATTCACTGCATCCACAGGGCATATATCCTTACATGCCTCACAGCCAATACATTCTTCAGAATCGGTTTCCCTGATGAAATACACTGCCATCAGTGTATCCCGGGGGATCTTACGCCTCCTTATTATGCCCACGTTCCAGCAATAGTGTCCGCAACAGTTGCATGTGTGTTTGATTTGACCCTGGGCATTGTCTACCATATGAACTAATCCCTCTTTTTCGCAATCCTCAAGAATGTGCATTGCCTCATCCTGGGAGATCTCCCGGGCCAGACCTCTTGATATGACGAACTCGGCCATTTCATCATATTTGATGCAAACCTCTAAACTGTGCTGGCAATCTGTCCTGCCAAGAATATTGGCCGACATGCGGCATGGGCAATGGGCTACTGCTATTTTGGTTGCAACTTCAACAATAGATTCCATCTGCTCGTGAGGTAACACCCCTTGCATGGGCACGTCCACGGATAGGCTGGCGGGACTGTATTTGTATGTCTTGGTAGGTACACCACCATAGACCTGTCTCGTCGTTGGCACAGAAAAATATTTCAGAACTAACTTGGCCATTTCCTTGACATGGTCGTCTTTCCTGCCTTCCCAGAAAAAGGTCTGCGGCATGCCGTAACCTACCTGGAGAAGTGCATAACCCTTAGCTCCAGATTTAGTAGATGCGGTGTAAAGCATGCTGCGGCTGGAAAGGGAATCAAGTGATTCGGCAACCATAGAGAGAGACAGCTCCGAGCGAGAGGCGATGGTTTCCAAATCAACCACTTCCAAAGGAGCCAGGTTATTTGGGATAGCCAGAGCCACCTGTGCCTCGGTTGGGTTAAACATTTTCCTAAGCAGGTCTAAGAGGCCATCGTTGAAAGGATATCCCATTATCAGATCTTTCAAGTGATTGGCCAAACGAATGTAGACGTCTTCCATGAAAAGGCCCTCCTGATCGAACTCCTTAGTTTATTAGTACCTTATAAATAAATTTGTGTTTAAATTCCGCATAAATAAATTTGTGTTTAAATTCCGCAAAAAAATTTTGTATAGCCGGAAAAGCCTTTGTTGTAATAGCCCTCAGAAGAATGAATGGCGATTCAATTCAATTCCCTCACAATCCCTATTTTCCGCGGCGATCGAGCCGAGCATGGTCTTTGATTGATGTCTGAATGGTTGTGTTGTACATGAATACAACCTCCCCTCCCCTTCTCATTTCTTCTCTATTTTCTTAAAACGGCCTTGGAGAAAATATGTTCCGGAATATCCTGATCAAATTTTATGTCCAGGAAGATAAATTCTGTTCCCTTTCCTTTTTTCAATATGTCTTTAAAGATCATCCGTTTCGGAAACCAGCGGTCCTGAATCATCGTCACATCTTTCAGTTCCAGCTTTTTAAGTAATTTACCGCTTTTTGCATATAACTCCTCTTTTAAGGGAATTTCTTTTGACTGATCCACCCATATCTTTCGCATAAAATAGGCAACATCTTTTGTCTTTGCCTCTAATTTTAATACCCAGCATGGACGCCCATCAAAGGATTCTGTACCGGTTACCACCGCGTCATAATGATTAGTTAATTTCGGGTCTTCCATCATGTCCTCATAAGACAGATCAGAACCCATAACAGACTGACGAAGCATATGACCTGAAATATGAATGGTCCTGTCCGTTGAGGGTGAATACATCCATAGTTTATCTTTTAATTTGAGCATCTTCGTCCCTTTTTCCCTTGCCGGGGCAATATATTCGGTAAAGGCCTTCTCTTCACCTTCAGCCCAGGATTTGGATTCAATTGTCCTACTTCCGCGTCTGCCGTGGATAACCATCTTTGAACTGAATACCCGATTTTTCGATGATATATTCTTATCGACATTTTCCAAGATCGTCTTCCCGGACGGAGGCTGGGCTTGAAGCGGTGTGCAACTTAACAGAAAAATTGTCATGATCGTTATTATTGCGATGAGCGTTTTCATACTTCCAACTCCTTGAATAATTGAGATGTCTGTCTTTTATATATTCCAATACCCGCAAACATGGTACCAAGCACAGATGCACAAAGACCCGGTAAAAATCCTATATAATAACTTGTCATGGTTACTCGAGCGTGCACCACACTGGAGATAAATATAGTGGATTTCTGCATCATGCTGCTGAAGTCCAATCCCGTATACTGCATCCAGTATGAAACAGCCAGTCCAATGGCCGTGCCAAGGACAGATCCTACTATGCCGACGCATACGGATTCAAAAATCATCGAACGATATATGCCGCCCTTAGGTTCACCCATTGCAAGACGCACACCTATCTCTCCATAACGACGGATTCCATTCATTAAACCTGCATTCCACAGTACGATTGACATGACAAAAACAAAGACCAGAACTACTATGCCGCCGATTGTATTGACCATACTAAGCATCTCTTTGATTAGCCCGCCCTGTCCGCTCAGACTCAGCATAATGGGTGAAAATTCATCACCCAAGTCAGAATATTTTTTATTAAATCCTTGAGCTACAAGCTCCATAGTGCTGTCGGCATAGACCATATCTTTGGTAAATCCCACAATCTCACTCGCAGCGTCGGTCATATCCAGAGCAGTTCTCACATCATTGATGTCGGCTATGATGGTGCTCTTATCTAATACCACCATACCGAATCGAATAGTGCCCACTACCTTAAAGTTGTGGACAGTCATGCTGCCGTTCATTGTTGAGCTAATCAGAGTAGCTTTTTCACCAATATTCAAACCGAGTTTCTGTGCAAAAGATTCACTCATAAGAATCTCATTCCTGTTCTGCGGCATTCTCCCCTGTATAATTGATTTTTTCAGGTTCAGGATATCAATTTCAGGAGAGTCGGGGCTATGGAGGTCTATGCCTATTCCAAAAGCAGGGCCCTGGGAACGAGTCTGACCGTTCTCATCAGGGATATCAATCAATCCCCCAAATTTTATTCGAGGTGTCCAGATCATATGGGGACTATCTTTTCTAAGTTGATCCATCAGGTTATCAGTACCTAATAGCGCAAGATCATTGGGCATCTGACCTGACAATTCATGATATGCCCTGGTCATGATTTTGATGTGACCTTTTTCGAATCTGGCGCTGGAATCAACCATGTCACCCATGGCCCCTTTCATATAGCTGTAAAGTAACACGGTTAAAAATGCACCGGCACACACCATTAATATGGGGAACAAACTTCTTGAACGATCCCTGATTAAACCTTTGATTAAAAACTCAATCATGACAGCTTTCCTTTCAAAGCCTCTGTGGGCTTTAGGCCTGAAATTTTACGACTCGGAAGGTAGCTCACAATGGTGACCGTCAACATGA
>JBDRPB010000105.1:0-2355 GCA_043809485.1 Pseudomonadota bacterium
TAAAATGCAGCGTGCTGCTCACCATATAGATATGAGACTAAACCGACCGGTTGAGTGGATTAATATGTTCCATAAAACGAGCGGCTACAGAGGAGATTTTGCGATCCAGGAATGGCTTATTAATCAGTTAAAAGAACTGGAAGGAGTCACAAAAGTCAATCTGGAGTGGTTTGAAGGTAGGTTAGAACATGTGCCCATGATGAGTCATGGACCTCACATGTCCGGAAGAGGAATGATGCGCTTTCACCGGGCGAGAATATCAGAAATAACGCCCCCACATTACAATACTCAGACAGGAGAGGAAACAGTTACGCTGATTTCAGATCTTAAGGATGAATCAGACAGATTGGTTGGCAGGCTGGAAGTTTCGCTCCGTTTTGATTACCTCATGCAGGATATTATAAAGTTCGGTTGGTGGCAAAGTGAGTTGGCCTGTCTGGTGGATCAATCAGGTCGGTATATAGCTCATACTAAAGCGATGGAAGGTCGTACCCAACTTGGAGAAACGAACGACCCCGTTGAACTGGCGGTCCTGGAAAATATGAAAGAAAAGCCATTTGGAACCTATCTTGGCCCTGGGCATCCTCCGGATTTAGTGAGCGGCTTTTACAGGATTAAACAGGCCCCATGGGTTATTGTAATGTTTGCTCCAGGTGAAAAGATTTTGGCTTACATTGTTAAATTTCGCTTCTATTACGCTATGGCCGGGACCATCTCTATTGTATTTATCCTATTGATCATTAGATTTGTTGCAGGAAAAATGGCCCGTTCGATAAAGGAGATTTCTCAGGCAGCGGAACAGATCGCAGGAGGTAATTACGTTGATCCGCTTCCTGCAAAAGGCAGGGATGAAATTGCTCATTTGACACACAGTTTCAACACCATGGTTGAAGGCTTAAAAGAAAGGGATTTTATTAGTAATACCTTCGGACGGTACGTGGACCAGGAGATTGCCAGGGAATTGATGCGCCGTCCGGAAGCAAGCCGTCTGGGTGGGGAAAAGCGCAAGGTTGCCATTTTAATGTCTGATATTCGGGGTTTTACGCCTCTGTCGGAATCCCTGAGCCCAGAGGTGACAATAAGCATCTTAAATAACTATTTTTCCCACATCATAGAAATCGCCCAAAAACATCACGGGATAATTGTGGATTTTTTTGGCGATAGTATGCTTGTCTTTTTTGATCCTCTCGAAGGTCCTGTTGAGCCTGTGATATATCGGGCCGTATGCTGCGCTCTTGAAATGCAGGGAAGTATGGAGCAATTCAATGGGGAGATGTGGGCAAAGGGGCTTCCTGAACTTAAGATGGGTATTGGTGTAAACACCGGCGAAGTGGTAGTGGGAAATATTGGCTCTGAATCCAGGGCCAAGTATGGGATTGTGGGCTCAGCCGTAAACATCACCCAGCGCATTCAAGCCGCAGCCAAAGGCGACGATGTGGTTATATCCGATTCTGTTTATCGTTATATTTATAAAGACACTATAATCAAAAAGTCTTTTGAGGTTCCACTAAAGGGTTTACAAGGAGAGACCAAGCTGCACGTGGTCAAGGAGATTAAATGCCAGCCCACCTTATAGGCTTGCTTTCAGTTTTAGAAAGGGAGGCTCAGTATGAATAAAAAATTCATTAAGCTTTTTATATGTATAAATGCTCTTGTATTTGCGGCTCTTTTTGTTGCCTATTGGCAGCCAGAAATCCTGGCTGAAAACTATCTTCAACCAGAGAACCTTAAGGAGGCAAACATGCCTGAAAAAATAGTCAAAACCGATGAAGAATGGCGCAAGCTTCTTACACCGGAACAATACCGTATTACCCGGGAAAAGGGAACCGAAAGACCCTTTACAGGGAAATATAACAACCTTAAAGAAAAAGGTGCTTTTCAATGTGTGTGCTGTGGAAATGTCCTGTTCAGTTCGGATACTAAGTTCGATTCCGGCACAGGGTGGCCAAGCTTTTGGGCTCCATTTTCTGAAAAAAGCATTGAAATGGCTGATGATAGCAGTCTTTTTATGAAAAGAACGGAAGTGTTGTGCAGCAGATGTGACGGCCACCTCGGACATGTTTTTAACGATGGCCCACAGCCTACAGGACTTCGTTACTGTATTAATTCAGTTGCGCTAAAGTTTGTGAAAAATAAAGGGGAAGATATGCCTGTACCAAAAAAAACGGAAACAGCTACTTTCGCGCTTGGCTGATTTTGGGGACCGGACTCCCGGTTCGGGAGCATCCCAGGGGTTGTTCGTACCCGTGTAGGGTATACAGGGGGCAAAAAAAACAGGCCCACATATCACAGCTTAGACGATCACACCGAAGCGATTCAGATCGACTACGACCCGACCAGGATCTCCTATGAGGA
>JBDRPB010000106.1:0-5602 GCA_043809485.1 Pseudomonadota bacterium
AAAAGGTGAGCGTTTTATGTAAAAGAACTCCCGGCGTTTAATCCCGATTCCAACCTAATAGCAAGCAACTGTCAGTTCAGCTGTCCTGACCTATACTTTATCTGACAGACAGTGTCAAAATAAGTAGCGGGCAGAATCTCGGCTTCACCTACGAATCTTTATCGTAGGGTGGTTCTCAATGGCAAGGATTACGTTTCGAAATGTGCATAACAAAGGCAGACCCTTTTTACCATTCGCCAAGGATGATCCGCAGAATTATCATGAGTAGAAAACCGCCACCTATACCCAGGAAGACACCGGCAGTAATATTACCGATTAAAAAGCCGACACCCATACCAATAAAGAGACCAGCTGGTATCGCCAATCCAGTAACGCCCTTTCGCTTTTTCAGTTGCTCTGACTGCGTTGACATATCTACCTCCTACATACTTCTCTGATCCTCAATGCTATTGTAAAGTTTACTGAGCTATGGAGGGATTACAACCAGTTAAAAATACTCTTTTGGTCCCAGGCAGTCAAGGGGAAAATTGCTTTTGGAAATAGCTTAAGTTCTCAAAGCGAGATCGATGACTTGCGTTTGAACTGTTGGTCCTGATAGAGGCAGATCTTTAGTACCTGACCATCTGCTCCCAGCTGTCCGGAATGTGGGATCATATGGCGCTCAGCTACTCCAGGACGTCAATCCTTTTTCGTCCGTCCCATCCTTTGCCCGTTAAATAACCCTCGAGGGTCCTATTAGATTCTGCATCCGTTCTTTGCAGAAGGAAGCCCGCATGATGTACCAGCCAGGTTTTCCATGGCTTTCTTATCCTGGGGAAATATACACTGACCGCAGAAGACCTGGAATCCGGAATGGCGCCAGTTGGAGAGCATGGCGATCAGGTCTTTTGTAATCCTCCCTTTGGCCAGAAGCATCTTGAAGACCTTGTGCCGGAAGATCGCCTCCAGTTTTTTCAGGTCCAGGCAAGGAGCGACTCGGAACATACCCCTCCCGTAAAAACATCCGTCCGTCACAAGGACATGGCAGTGGGGATTGAACCCAAGGAAATCGCCAAAGGTCTGGATGGCGATGACGGCACCGGGAATGGGATTCCTCTCCGGCACCGTCTCTCGAAGGAAGAGCTTCAGGGAATCCCAGGCGCATCGGCTCAGATCGGAAAGAAGATCCCGGTCATAGAGAAAATACCACCGCAGGATCTTCGGGATACTGAAGACGATATGTCGGTGGGGAACATTCTTGAGTACGTGGAGCAGAGCCATTCCCCGAATTCGACCACCCGCTTCTGATGGCAGGAAGGTCTCTACGGCAAGGCCAGGCTCCACTCATTTACTTTTCAGTAGGCGGGGAGCCTGCCGCCAATCGCCGACCTCCTGACGGCGGAAACTTCCTCGGCGGCCCGCGCGGCCATAAAGCGGCTGTCGCTGGCCAGCGTCACGAACTGATAGCCGGCCTCGATCATCTTGAGCGCGTACCCCGACGTCGCGTTGTGGATCCCTGCGACCACGCCGTGACGCTTGCATGCCGCCACGATCTTCTGCTGGGCCTCCACCACCGGAGGATCCGTCTGGTCGAGACGGGGTTTGCAGCCCAGGGCCAGGCTGAGGTCGCTCGGCCCAACGTAAACCCCGTCCACGCCGGGCGTGCTGAGGATTTCGTCAAGGTTCTTCAGCGCCTCCTCCGTCTCGATCATGGGCAGCACGACAAGCTGGTCGTTGGCGTGGTCCGCATAATCTGCGCCGGCGTAGATGGACGCGCGTACGGGACCGAAGCTCCGATGGCCGCGAGGCGGGTACTTGCAGGCGCGGACCAAGGCCTCGGCCTCCACGCGACTGTTGATCATCGGGCAAATGATGCCGTAGGCGCCGGCATCGAGGATCTTCATCACAGGGGCGGGATCGTTCCAGGGCACACGCGCGAGCGGCACCACCGGTGTGGTCGAAATGGCCGCAAGCATGCCGGCGGCTGCCTGATAGTCGATCACTCCGTGCTGCATGTCGATGACGAGGGAGTCGAATCCCTGATGCGCCATCACCTCGGCGGAGAAGGCGCTCGGAATGGACAGCCAGCCGCTCACAGCGGCCCCCCCTCGAGCCCAGAGCTTTTTTAGTGTGTTCTCTCTCATGTTGGGCTCCTTTGCACGTCAAAGTTGGACCGGCTGGTTTCTGGCCGGGAATTGATAATAACTCGCTTTGGGGTGAGGTGAATATACAAAAAGGGAAATTATGTGTCAATGGAATTTTAACACAAATAATTCAAAGAATATTTCTATCCTCAAATTCTCCTATTTCGATGATTCCTGCTTGAAATCTGCACCGTTTGACAAAATCTGTCACTCGATGATTTCAGGAAGAACTCATTTTTTCCCGGGGAAAATTTCGCCCTCCTTCCAAATTTAATGCTTCCACCTACAAAGGTTCACGGTTAATGGCGCTTCGGAAGTGCTGATTTCGGGTTGAAATGGGGTATAACGGCGAGCTCAGCGCACAGCTTATTCCTAAGCCAGCAGACGCACGTCGAAGGGTACACCTTTCTTCTCGTCACGCACCAGTGACATAGCCTTGTTGGGGCACTGTCCCACGCATACCCCACACCCCATACAGGCCTCCCATTTCACGACAGCCGTGCCATCCACCTGAATGGCTCTGAATGGGCAGGCATCCTTACAAGTATCGCAGGCTACGCAAAGTGTCTCGTCCACTTGGGCCACATAACCCGACGAAGCCATCATTGGTGCCCCATATTTCACCATTGCCTCAATTCCGCCACAGCAGCACTTGCAGCAATTGCAGATTGCATAGAAGCGGTTCAGCATAGCATCCTTAAACCAGGCTGAGTGCAGGTGCCCACGCTCGTGTTCCGCCCGAAGCAGATCGAGGGCCTCTGCTTGAGTAAGTCGGCGGCTACTCTGGGGATGGTGCTCTAAGATGAAATCCACAAAGGGTTGGCCAATGGACATGCACACCTGGATTGGTTGGCAGGGGTTATCCCGATTCTGACGGCAACCGCATTGAAAAACAGCCACGTCAGGTGGCCCTTTGAGCATCAAATCCCGAGCTGTGGAATAAGGAATGATCTGCTCAAGGTCTCGCAGGGGGATCTCTTTGTCAATGGTGATGATGGCCTCGGCTTCCTCCAGCGTAAGCACTTTGCCATGATAGTGGTCAGCCCACCACTTTTTTCCTCGGGGCTTGAGGCGAGGCATAACATGGTAAAGTAGCAGATGAATATATTCCTTGATCCAGCGCCCATAGACATACGCATGCAGTGCGCTACCGTTTAGAATGCCCCGTAAACCAGCTTGGCGCAAGAAAAGCCAGCTTGAGCGACGAAGGGGATGCCAGCGTTCACCGTACAACCATAACCCTAATCCTCCCACAAGAATTATTGCAATAACAATGAGTATAATCGTCGATAACATTTTGAGTGCCTCCGCTTTCTTTGCCCACCCACAAAGGAGTTGGGATTATTGGGTTCTATCTTGATTGGATCTAATTTATTTGGAGGCTTTTAAAAGCCTTTCAAATGATGGCGAAATTTAAAATTAAAAGGCCCCAAAGGGATATAAGATCCCCCGGAGCCTATCGCATGGGCATTTTCTAGAAAATCCATTTCATAAATCCTCCAGAAGCTTTAAGAGTAGGGTAAATAAGGCTATGAATTTAGAAGCCTGATTAAAAAAGAACGAATCGGGAAGGCACCCCCAAAGGGAAATCATAAGCCCTTTGGAGGCTTCACTTGTGCATCTTTGGACAACCCTTTTTCATCGTTTACTCCAGATGGATAAGGATTAGTTTGTTGAGTTTCCTTGGTCGATGGGAAGAACGACGACTAAAAAATACTCCTATGCATATTGGTAGTCAAGGGGAAAATTGCCTGTGGAAATAGCCGCGGGTTTCAAGTCCAAAATGATGACTTGCGTTCGAAATGTGGCATTCTAAGGGAAAATCCCAAAAACAACATTTCAGGAAGGAAGCATTGAATTTGCACCCCTCATTTACCTCCCAATAGGCATCCATGAGATTAATGATTTATGGATTCACCTTCCAAGGATCGAAGCTTTCTATTGATAATTCAGAGATGATGTCTTGCATCTTCTGTGGAGAAGGCCTTCCATAGGAATGTTCCTCACTAAGTTGATCCCGTAATCGACAGAGATAATCTTAAAAATAAGAAGATCCTTCTTTTGGCAACTAAGCCCTTTGGGTGAATTCTATTATAAGATCGAGAATAGAGAAACCTATTCGTAAATCCCTGTTGTTCAATATAAATTCAAGAGGAGCATTTACAAGGCCTATCGCGATTCGGGAAAGAAAAAGACCGCCTCCTCGCAATAATTGCACCTACAAATGCACGGGACAGGGAGGCCTGCGAGGCAAACGATTGCTGGTAGAAATGATGCGCCTCCGATGCAACATATAAAAACCATATCGAAACATTTTCGGTGATCTGAAAACAGAGGCAATATAGCAGCTTCATGCAAATCGAATTATCCAAAAAAGGCAGGGTTTTTTCTGCCCCTGCCTCCTCCTCTCAATTAAACTCACTGATGAGATTCCTTACGGAGTCAGGGTATAGGTTAAAATAAACTCGTTATAAGCTTTGTGGAGACTTTCTCCTTTTATAGTTTTCAATAATTTTCCGGTCATGGTCTGCGTTCCCTTTATCCCCTTAAACCTACCACTTCCAAAAGTTATGTCCCCCGAAGCCTTCTGAAGATGCGCAACCTTTCCTTCTGGATCAGGCCAAGAAGATCCCTCTTGAAAAGTTGCCACTATTGTGGAACCATCTCCGAAGATGTAAACTGAATACCCCCTATATTGGCCGGGTTTGCCTTTTATCAACTGTAATGTGACAACAGCTTTAAAAGACCCAAGTTCCCCATTTTCCAAAACAAATACACCATCCCTAACCAAAAAACCGAGACTGGTTTCTTGAACATCTCCCACTGAGAATGGCTCACTTTTTGTAACAATGCTGAAGACCATTATTTTAAGCGTCTCTGCACCAATTTCATTGGCAGAGGTCAAGACCCCTGCGCTGAAGAAGAATAGGGACAACAGAACCAAAAATGATTTCTTAGTAGACATAATTGTGCCCTCCTTATTGGTTTTCGGTCAGAAGGTTATTATGAAAATAAGTAAACCATGAACAGCAGAAAAGAAAGGCTCCAAAGGGATAATCCGAATCCCCTGGAGCCCTCATATCAGATCGTTCTGAAAAATCACTTTCATAAATTCCCCAGAAGGGCAAGGCAGGTTGTTATTGCTTCAAAACGATGAAATTACGCTGAGTGAAGGTTAGACAAAAATTGCACCTCTGTCAAGGCTATTTTTCTTCCCTCTGCCGATGGCACATACGTGCCAATATCAGCACCTGGCCGAAATTCAAGATTAGAAAGTATATCCTAACCTCCATTACCAAGAGAAGTCTACATTATCTGAGAAATTTTGTCACTCGATAATTACAGGAAGAACTCTTCGACCGGACGCCCCCAAATATCCTCCTCATTAAAACCTTAACTCATTTTAGGTGATTTGTTTATCCCCAGCTGGTGTCAGAAGGGCCATTCCTTAAGAAGTTTGATGGTGGCCCCATCCTTTT
>JBDRPB010000107.1:0-13421 GCA_043809485.1 Pseudomonadota bacterium
GATTCCATCATACATGTCATCTCCCTTGAGCAATGCACCTCCGGGAAAATAGGTGATATTTACCCTGCCATTGGAGCGCTTTTCTATTTCCTTTGCCCAGGATGCGCCCAGGCTGCCATTGAAATGTGCCGGCGGGAAAAAGTTGCTGTAAGTTAGTTTAATTGGGCCTGCTTCGGCTTTAAACGAGCCTATGCTTAAAAAAGCAACCCCCACAATAGCGACCAGGAAAAACAAAAAGATTTTTTTCTTCATTAGGACACCCTCCTTCCAAAAAGGTTAAACGAAAATCTGTTTAAGACCCAAACCACTACTGACGTGTCTTTTCACCTCCTTTCCATATGTAAAGGGATAGCGCTGCTTTAACAATATTTTTTCGGATTCTGGATAGAAACAGGAAAATTCCTCGCTTAACTGATCCGCAAGGTTGATATTCGGAGAGAAACATTATAAAGGAACCCATAAAACTCCTCCGCGTAAGGCAAAGGGTTGTCTGGAAAAAAAGGTGGCTACAAAACAGCTACATTGTATAACCAATTTACTGTATGGAATTGGAACTGTCAAGCAATTTTCTTCGCATAAAAATCCAGCACGGGGTGAAAACTATTTGTTTATTCAGATATTTTTTTGTAGACTTATTTTTTGGGTAA
Source organism: Pseudomonadota bacterium (assembly GCA_043809485.1). Taxonomy (GTDB): domain Bacteria; phylum Desulfobacterota; class DSM-4660; order Desulfatiglandales; family Desulfatiglandaceae; genus 4484-190-2. Next base: position 648 of record JBDRPB010000107.1, read on the forward strand.
AAATTTGCGCGATTAGTGATATAAAAGCAGAGGAGTGGAGCATGGCAAATAAGCCAAAGGAAATCAGGGTGAACTTCCCAAAAGAGCTGGCAGGCGGTGCATATTCAAATAACATGGTTGTGTCGCACACAAAAGAAGAATTTATTATCGATTTTCTTATGGTTGCGCCCCCTTCCGGCACCGTAACCGCGAGGATCATTGTCAGCCCCGGCCATATCACGCGCATTATCAAGGCCCTTCAGGAAAATATTTCGAGATATGAGCAAAAATTTGGCAGCATTCAACCAGCCGAAGAACCGATGGAAAAGGTAACGCTTCAATAAAAGGTGTGGACATGGAATTCTGTGATTTTGCCTGTAAATTCGCGACCTGGCCTAAAGGTGAATCTCTGGATGGGTCTGGAAGTTGCAGGACATTTCAGGCAATATACTGTAAAAAGAAGAACCGCCATGTTCATAAAAACATGCCCTGCTCTGAAAAAGCAAAAAACCCCAAAAACTAAATAGTATTACTATACTTCCACCGTTTCCAGATACTGGCTGATGGCCCCGTCGTATTGGTGCGTCAGTTGAAAGACTTTCCGTGCAAGTCGAAACCGCGTCTTGAGAGTGGTTTCACCACCCGTTTTCTTCATCTCCCCTAAGACAACTTCATAGTCGGCAGGATCTATAATGACCGTCACATGCCTGAAGTTCTTGGCAGAAGACCGGAGCATAGAGGGCCCACCAATATCGATGTTCTCAATAGCTTCTTCCAGGGTCACCCCTTCTTTTGCCACTGTTTTTTCGAACTGGTAAAGGTTCACTACCACCATGTCAATGGTTTTAATCCCATGCGCCTTCATCATCTCCACATGCTCAGGGTTGTCACGGAGCCCCAAAAGCCCTCCGTGGACCTTGGGGTGAAGGGTCTTTACGCGGCCGTCCATCATTTCAGGAAACCCTGTATAATCGGAAATATCGGTCACTGAAACCCCCCCTTCCCGTAAGGCCCTTGCAGTTCCACCCGTTGAAAGAATCTGCACGCCCAACCCGGAAAGAGAATTCGCAAATCCTACAATCCCGTTCTTATCGGTCACGCTGATAATAGCTCTCTCAATTTTATCCATTTAGTATCCTCCTTGGTCAACTTCTCGGAAATTCTATCCCGCCGATGGCGGGAAAAATAATAATATTTTTTCGAGGACAGAGCCTTTGCCTCGTGCATGGAATGTAAATGCTTTTAGCCGAAAACTTACGCTTGTACATCTTCTATAAAATAAATGGTGTAATTTTTCAACACTACTTCTCGGATTACAGCAATTCTCATTATGACTTCCACCTGGCAGGACCGTGGGGTCTCTTTTTAAAGGCCGCAATCCCGCATCATTCCATTGAACGACAGGTTAGTTTTGAAATTCTATCTCAGTACAGCCCCATAAGACAGTCGCAGTTTAAACGGTAGCCTTGTCTGCCTGCACTGAGCCCATATTCAGGGCCACGGGGGCGTTCGACTATCTCAGAAGAATTTGTGTTGCGGTCTTTAAAAAGAGACCCCACGGCCCTGCATTAACAAGGGCTAAAAGGTTATAATTAAAATTACTTCACGGATTAAGTGAATATTAATGCTCAGTGCGTTTTTTCATTGACTGACAACTACACTTACCCTATCTTTGAGTCATGCTACAGTATTAAGTGTTAAGTTTCCTGAATTTTCCTTCCGCTGGTAATATAATAGGAGCAGAAGCCATGCTGCAAGACGTACTCTTGACCGATGAAGAAAAAGCTCTGAAAGACGAGGTCAGAGATTTTGTAAAAAGTGATGTATCCTCTGACTTGCTTAAAAAGATGGACCGGGATGAAATAACCTACCCCAGGGAATTTGTAAAGGCGCTGGGAGATCACAACTTCTTAGGCTTAAGATTCTCCAAAGAGTACGGCGGTCGGGGTTTGACCTGGACCGCTGAGATAGCGGCCCTTGAAGAGATCGGGGTCCTGGGTACGGCACTGAGCTGTGCGTTTGCAATGCCCTCCATCGTGGGGGAGGCTTTGCATACGTTTGGATCGGAAGAGCAAAAAGAGAAATTTCTAAAGCCCATGCTGAAAGGCGAACTTGTCTCTGCCGAAGCCCTGACCGAGCCAAGGGGCGGATCTGACTTTTTTGGTGCCACAACAGTGGCAAAACGTGAGGGTGATCATTTTACAGTAAAAGGTCAAAAGCGTTTTGTTGTAGCGGCAAGCGGCGCTGATTTCTTTGTGGTCTACTGCAAAACCGACCCGGAAGGAAGACCTCACGAACGCATAAGCCTCATACTTATAGAAGCGAACCGGGAGGGAGTTGAAGCCAAACATCTCTACAACCTTTTGGGCACAAGAGGAGGCGGTACAGGGCGTCTCCTTTTCAAAGACGTGAAGGTCCCTGTCTCTAACCTCATCGGCGAACTCAACCAGGGTGCCCTGATTTTCAATTACATGATGGTTCCGGAGCGTTTGACCTCGGCCGGTGGGTCATTGGGGCTGGCAAGGGCCGCTCTCGAGGTCGCCACACGTTACAGTAACCGGAGGTATGCCTTTGGCCGGAAAATCCGTGAATATCAGGCCATAAGTTTCAAGGTGGCAGACGCCATAACCCAATTAGATGCGGCAAGGGCCATTACGCATGCAGCTGGAAAGGCAGCCGACACACACCTTCCCTCGGCACGGCGCATGGTCAGTGAGGCGAAAAAGTTCTCTACTGATATGTGCTGGGATGTTTGTAACCTTGCCATGCGTATCGTTGGAGGCATCGGATATACCAATGTATTTCCAATTGAAAAAATGGTGCGTGACGCAAGACTTGCACAAATATGGACCGGCACCAATGAGATTATGAGCCTCCTTATCCAGCATGAGTACTACAAGGAGTTACTAAACGACCCTAATCCTCCGCGAATAAGCGAAGAAGACGCTGAAGAGGCCCACCTCGAGGATGAAAAGGTTTATGAAGATGATGAGATGTGGTCTAAAGGCTGGTAAGGAAACCTTCAGTTCTCCTTATCCTTATCTTCGTCCTTTTCGGGCAAGTGAATCTTGAAAAAATCGATCCCCTCCTCTTTTAAAGTCTTCTCCTCCTCAGAGGTAGCTGACCCCCTTATGTTCTTTTTTTCGCTGACCCCATAGTGCATTTTCAGGGCCTCTGCAGAGAATTTTGGGCCTACGTCTTCGAAATTAGCCTGGATATAACCTACGACCTCCTTTGCAAGTCTCTGGTAATCGATGGGCCCTGACGGCGCCTGGTCAACAGAATGTGATCTTTTAACTGCAACCGGAGACATGACTTTTCTGACGCGAGTATCATTACAATACGGGCAGCTAACCAGTTCCTCGCTATTCTGCTTTTCAAATGATTCGAGACTGTCGAACCAGCCTTCAAATATATGTCCATTGGAACACTCCAGATCAAAAACGATCATTTGTAAATTTTTTCCTCCATCAAGTGTTAAAAAAACTGCATTCTGTCCTTTCCATCTCATCCAGACTGGCACACAAGGAATCTTGCTGGAAACCGATGAGATGAGAGACATGTCACCTTTCAGCATAAAGGACAGCCAGGATCTTTGTCTTCTCACCGCCGTGGCATTTTACCAGGTGAGGAACCGTAGAATCATAGTACACAGAATCTCCTGGTTCAAGGATATAGGTCTCTTCCCCATAAAGAACCTCCATATTCCCCTCCAACACATAAATGAACTCCTGCCCGTCATGGGCCGATCTTACTTCCTCCGTATCCGTAGGTTCAAGGGTCACCATGAAGGGTTCCATGTGTCTGTCTGTTTTATGGGGGGCCAGTGACTCAAATTCATAGCCGTAATGCTTTTGCTTTTTGGAATCATATCGTGATATCACCTTTCGGTCGCCCCGGCGCACAATGGTATAGGGCCTGTTCTCCTCACCGGAGATAAAGTAACCCATTTTCATCTCCAGGGCCTTGGCCAGCTTTATCACCACCCCAAGGGGAGGCGCAACATCCCCCTTCTCGATTTCCTCCAAAAGGGAAATATCAATATCGGTCCTTTGTGAAATATCTTGAAGGGTAAGACCTCGCTTTTCCCTCACCTCCTTGACCCGCTCACCCACATTGATTTGGATATCCTTTTCAGGCGATGAAGGACCAATGCTGTCCAGAAAATTCTTCTCTTCATCCTTCCTGGAAAATTGGTTGCTGATGTCACTAAGGAAATCTTCGTACGCGTCAGATACTTTGTTCTGATCTTTTTTTTCTTCCATAATAGGCTTCCTGTGTCGTAATAAATTAGTTGTTTAATGCCTGAATGAAAACCGCCAGATTTCCTTATAAGTTCCCCTTTCTTAAAGGGGGATTTAGGGGAATTTCATAAGTTAAACCCGCAATTCTTCAAGTAGATGTTTGATTGCAGTAATGTCTATCATTGACACTCCAATCTTCACAATTTAATATAAAAATCAACTTTGCCTGAAAGTTAAACAATATAGTTTGAAAAGTCAATAACGACTCTCAAACTCTGGCAATTTTGGATTTTATTTTGAATTAAAAAAAAGAAAGGATGAATAGGTATGCAAGAAAGACAATATGTTGTAGATGATCTTACCCTGCAGGAGTCATGGCGAATATTCCAAATTATGGCGGAATTTGTGGAGGGTTTTGATGTGATGCCTCAAGTATTTCCAGCAGTAACCATATTTGGCTCATCTCGAATCAAAGCCCAAAGCGCCGTTTACAAAACCACTCTCGAGGTGTCTCGCTTGCTTGTTGAAAGCGGCTTCAACGTCATTTCAGGCGGCGGCCCAGGTGTCATGGAAGCAGCCAACAAGGGGGCGGCCCAGGCTGGGGGGAAATCTGTAGGACTACACATCAACCTTCCCAGCGAACAGCAAGCAAACGAATATGCCAATGTCCGGCTGAATTTTAACTACTTCTTTATCCGGAAGGTTATGTTCATTAAATACGCAGTGGCCTATATTATAATGCCCGGGGGTTTTGGAACACTTGACGAGCTCTTCGAGGCCCTGACCCTGATTCAGACCAAAAGAATCAAGCCCTTTCCAGTCATCCTCATGGATTCAGAGTTTTGGAATGGGCTCCTTAGTTGGATTAGAGACACCCTAATCAAGAAAAAAACCCTGTCTAAATCGGACCTGGAGGTCTTTAATGTCGTAGACACGGCCGAGGAGGCCGTGGGAATCATAAAAAGACGAGTGATTCTCTGAGTTGAACAGGGAAGAAAAATATATCCTGCATTCCTGGGCCCGTGATTTTGGCATAAAATTATCAGGGTTCCAGGTTCATCTCTTAGGCATTCATCTTGATGAATTATGGCAGTGGAACAAACGTATGAACCTTACGGGTCTGACCTCCAGGCAAGCAATTATTAAAGAACTTCTCATTGATTCCCTGATCCCTTCCACTTTCCTGACTGAAACGTGCAGTGTGCTCGACGTGGGCTCGGGTGCAGGTTTTCCTGCAATCCCCTTAAAAATCTGCAGACCAGACCTTTCGTTCCACCTCATGGAAGCCAATTCAAAAAAAGTCAGTTTTTTGAAGCAGTTCATCAGGCTCACAATGCTTCAGGGAATTAAGGTTATGAGAGGACGAATTGAAAAAGACAAAGGCCTTCTCCAACCTGAAGGATACCACGTGATCACGGCCCGGGCTTTGGCGCATCTGTCACAGACCCTGACATGGTGTGCGCCCTGTCTTATTTCTGGCGGCATGATTGTAAGTTTTCAGGGAAGCCGATTTGAACATGCTCTCAAGGAAAGCGCGGACGTGATGAAAAGGGAACGACTCTTCCTTTATAAGTCTATGCCTTATACATTACCAGGAAAGGACTCTCCGAGACATGTCCTCATCTTCAAGAAACATTAGTGCTAACTTCTAACAAGAGCATCCATAATCATTGTCAGTTGCAGATCGGTGCATTTCTCAAGGGTAAGGCGATTCTTAAAATGCCATCGCTTCAGGATATACATGTGGGCCATTATGATAATATTGTAGGCCATCAAATCCACGTCTACTTTTTTGAAGACCCCCCGCTCCATCCCTTCATTTATAATTTTGCCGAATATATCACTTACCTCTACCTCAAGTTGCATCACATGAGATTTAGAGGTCTTGTCAAGGGAACTGGACTTCTGGTAGATCAAAAGCACTTTCTCTCTTTGCTGATCGACTACTTTGAAATAAAGCATGATAGCAGCAGTCAACTTCCCTTTCGTGTAATGGGAGCCGCCACAGGTGGAGCAGGAGGTCTTATTTAAAATTTTATTTCACGTACTTAAAGGAAACATTTATCCTTGCCCGATAAGAGGTAACTTTGCCGTCTTCAATGGTCAGATCCAATTTAGTAACTTCGGCAATCCTCAGATCTTTCAGGCTTTCTGAGGCCGTTTCCACTGCAGTCCTGGCGGCCTCTTCCCATGATTTATCACTTGTTCCAACGAGTTCAATAATCTTGTATGTGCTTCCAGCCATATCTACCCTCCTTATTTATAAAATAATGTTACGGCCAATGAACCAACTTAAGAAATTTCACCTCCTTTCAATAAAAAAATATACTTCACAATCCATATCAATTTAGTTCTTATCACAGTATTCAATGTTTTACAATATTATATTTGAGGAAATATCTGAGCCTACTATCATTAATTTTTCATTGATCGCACTTATTTTCTTGACTTGTGTTCATTTATTGCTTATTATCTTTCACTAATAAAACTTTTATTAACCCTAAACCAAAGGAGAATGTATGGCGACTGTTAACCAAATTCAATTTAGATTAAAGCTTGCCAAGAAAACATTAACAACGGCCAGCAAAGTTGTCACAGTTACAAAAAGCAGGATTAAAAAATTAGAGGCGGAGCTTAAAAAAGCCAAAGCTGCAGCAGGCAATGCGAAAAAGAAAAAACCTGTCGCTAAGAAAAAACCGGCTGCTAAGAAAAAACCTGCCGCTAAGAAAAAACCGGTTGCAAGAAAAAAACCAGCAGCCAAAAAAAAATAGGTATCGTTTTAGATAGAACATGAGGGCAGGGCGGGGCTTAGGTGGGGAGACCCTTTGCCAAAGGGATGTCTGTTTGTTAGAAACCCCATTCCTCCAGTTGCCTTATCATCCTTTTCCGGTGACTGCCTGGCCAATAGTACCGACCGCATAAAGGGCAGAGCCGAATCCCTGCCATGTTTTCATAAAACACATACTCAGGAAGATTTTCCTGGGCTGCGTCTATCTGGGTCCCTGTCAACAGCACATTACAGATTAAACATCTGCTGAACCAATTTGATCGAACAGGCGCAAGACGTGCCCTTTCTTTCAGCTCGGCTATCTGGCCGCTTACGCCATTCGCATGGATCAACGCTGCATTGGTATAACGATCCGTCGCCCCCCTGTGCCGGGACAAGAGAAGTCGCCCCTCTTTCACAAGATGTTCAATGTCGCCTGGTCTGTAGTAACGCTGGTAGTGGGTATCATAGCCCAGGGCCCTAAGCCACTTGGCGAGTCTGCCCAGCATACAATCGGCGACAAATTTTATTTCCATAATCCTTCTTTCCCAATCAGGTCTGGGGCAGGGATAATCAAGATTCCTAATGTCCTGTGCAACCTTTCATAAATCCTGTATACTACAGCATTAGTTTCTTTTGTAATTATTCTTTGGTGAATAAGAATTTTCATTGTATAATCATCGACCAAATATGTAAATTGCTGTCGACCCATAACACGGTAACGTTAAAGATAAGCTTAACTCGATGATTTTAGATTATAATTCCCTTATGTCTAAAATCCCCCCTCGCCCCCTTTAGTAAAGGGGGGCGAGGGGGGATTTTGAAATGGTGATGGCCCATGGATAAAATAGTTATTGAAGGCGGCAATCCCTTAAAAGGAACCGTAAAAATCAGCGGCGCAAAAAACGCAGCCCTTCCCGCTATTGCAGCCTGTCTCCTGACCGGGGGCTGGCATCACCTCCATAATGTCCCTCATCTCAAAGATATCGTGACCATAAAAGGCATTATGTCAAAATTGGGGGTCGTATTTCGCGATAATAAAGGATCCCTGGAGGTAAATTCCGATAATCTCAACAGTTATGAAACCCCTTATGAATTGGTGAAAACTATGAGGGCCTCAATTCTCCTCTTAGGCCCTCTCCTGGCCCGATATGGTAAGGCCAGGATATCATTGCCAGGAGGGTGTGCAATAGGTGCACGACCCATTAACCTGCACCTGAAGGCACTGTCTGCCATGGGTGTAGAAATGTTTCTGGATCAGGGGTACATAAATGCCCAGGCTGATCGACTAAAGGGGGCAGACATCTTCTTTGACACACCTACTGTAACGGGCACTGAAAACATTATGATGGCCGCTGTAACAGCCAGCGGTCAAACCACTTTAAGAAATGCCGCCAAGGAACCGGAAATCCAGGACCTCATTAACATGTTACGTAGCATGGGAGCCAACATTGAAGGGGATGGGACAGACACTATCGTGATCAATGGTGTTGAAAGCCTGCGGCCGGCCCGGCACACGATCATCCCGGACAGGATTGAGGCTGGAACTTTTATGATCGCGGCAACCATTACAAGGGGTGATCTAGAAATCGAATCATGCCGTCCCCAACATTTGGGGGCGCTTATAGGAAAACTGGAGTCTGCAGGCGCAGCAATAAAAACAAAGGGCGAGTGTCTTTCTATTAAAGGACCTGATATTATTGAAAGCGTGGACATCAGAACCGCACCTTTTCCTGGTTTTCCCACAGATCTCCAGGCCCAGTTCATGTCTCTTATGTGTATTGCAAAGGGCTGGAGCATGATCAGAGAGACCGTATTTGAAAACCGTTTTATTCATGTGAGTGAGCTCAAGAGGATGGATGCTGATATAGAAATCAACGGCAGTCAGGCACTTGTAAAGGGCAAAGAGCGTCTCCTCCCTGCTCCGGTTATGGCCACTGATTTGCGGGCCAGTGCATCCCTTATCCTGGCCGGTTTAGCTGCAGAAGGCGGCAGAACCGAAGTTCACCGCATTTATCATCTCGATCGGGGATACGAATTCCTGGAAAAAAAATTCAAACACCTGGGGGCCACCATATGGCGTGAAAAAGACTAAAATGTTACATCGCCCCCTTATACCAATGCTCTTATCCTTCACAGGGGGCATACTTGTCTCATATAAAACACTGCACTCTTACCCGGGTCTTTCAATTCCGGTTTTCCTTTCTGCGGCCTTCTCTCTCTTAGCCTATCTTTTTCTTCCCTCCCGATTAAGACTTTACTGTTTACTCCTCGCATTCTTTCTCACCGGAATCATGATCGAACAGGGGAAACATTCCCCATCTCAACTCATGCCATTTGCAACCCAGCGTACAAAGGGCATAATTGAGGGCACCGTCCTTGAGCCGATCCAGGTAATCAATGACATGGCAAGGCTCAAGGTCAAGGCGGATCTATTGTTTGTTGAGGACAAGACAGTCCCTGTCAACGATAACGTCTTTGTGAGCATATATAATCATATCCCGCCTGTCAGGCCCGGGGAAAGAATCCGTTTTCCTGCACGGTTAAGGCCCTTTAAAAATTTCAACAATCCAGGTCGATATGACTATGAGTCGGCCATGAGACTAAAGGGATTTACCTGCGCCGCATCTGCCTCAGACGGTAGACGCATCGTACCTATGGGGCCCGGTCACCTCTCATTTCCCCGTGGACTTATAGAAAGGATTCAACGACCCGTAAGGGACTTTTTCAGGAAACGACTCAATGACCAAGACTACGCCCTATTCCGGGCCCTGATCTTAGGTGAACGACAGGATATCAACCAGGAGTTAAGAGAGCTCTTTAATCAGACCGGGCTTGGGCACGTGCTTGCAGTTTCGGGTCTACATATAGGGCTTGTGGCCTGGATGACCTTTTTTCTCTTCAAATGGACCCTGTCCCGATCGTACAACCTTCCCCTTAAAACAGATCTTCTAAGGATGACTGCCTTTTTGACATGTCTGCCTGTTATCGGCTACACCTTTCTTGCCGGGTATCAGATATCAGGCCAGCGGGCCATGACTATGGCCCTAATATTTCTCTGGTCTCTGATTTTCCGACGGGAAAAAGATGTCTGGTCTACCCTTGCATTTGCTGCTTTAGTCATCCTGACAATAGACCCCCATGCCATCTTCAGTATCTCCTTCCAGCTTTCGTTCTCAGCGGTGATCGGTATTCTCTGGCTGGCACCTCCTCTCTTAAACAAAGTCCTTTCTCCTGCAGAGACAACACAAACAAAAAACACCATCTTTAAGCGCCTGTACATTTATTTCATCGGCCTTTTTGCGGTTAGCCTTTCCGCTACGATCTTTCTGCTGCCACTAACCATATTTTACTTTCACCGTGTTTCTCTTGTGACCATTCCTGCAAATCTGACTGTCGTGCCCATCCTGGGACTGTGGGTGTTGCCGTTCGGATTGCTTTGCGTTGCAGCACTACCCTTTTCATTTGAAATAGCAGGTCTTTTTCTCCAGTTGGGCACATGGGGACTACATGCAATGATGGAAATCATCCGATTTTGGGCAGGGTTCCCCTGGTCCAATTTATGGGTGATTACTCCCACCTTCGCTGAATTTCTCATGTTCTACTCGCTTATGCTCCTCTTGTTCTTTATTAAGCGCTGGTCATGGGCAAAGAAAGGAATCCTGGCCCTTGTTCTCCTTATTCTGCTTGACATTGGCTATTGGGCATACTCGGTAGGATTCAGCAAACAATTGAAAGTGACTTTTCTCGATGTTGGGCAGGCTAATTCGGCTCTTGTTGAGTTTCCCATGGGGAAAAAGATGCTAATAGATGGAGGTGGCTTTCCACGCGACCACTTTGATATCGGCAGAATGGTGGTAGCCCCATACCTTTGGCATTCAAAGATCCGCCGCATCGATTACCTGGTCTTAAGCCATCCCCAGGCCGACCACATGAATGGACTTCGCTTCATAGCCAGGAGCTTTCATCCAAAAGAGTTCTGGTATAATGGGGATGAGGTGGAAAAAGCCTCTTTCAAGGAGCTGATGGCCATTATCGAATCGAAAAAAATTAAAAAGTTTCTCCCCGTCGATCTTGCAGGTGGCAGGGAGATAAACGGAGTCAAGGTGGAAATCATACACCCTTTCCTGCACACACATTCAACAGAGCTCTTTGATAGGGGAACAAGGTTGAATAACAATTCGCTTGTACTGAAAATCTCGTATGGGGGGAAGTCTTTTCTGTTTCCAGGCGACCTTGAGCATCAGGGTGAAGAGGTCCTCGTTTCAAATGCCGGCCAGATTCTCAAGAGCGACATCCTGCTCTCTCCTCACCATGGAAGTAAAAGTTCAAGCTCCAAAGAATTTCTCCGGATGGTACGGCCTCGTGTATGCGTAATTTCTTCAGGCGAAGAGAACTTTTTCAATTTCCCCCATCAACAAACTCTCGAAAGACTTCGAGACATAGGCTGCAGGGTCATCAGAATTGACCAGGCAGGGGCTGTGCAATGCAGGGTTGGAGGCAATAAATTTGAGATCAACACCTTTGTGAAAAAGTAACGTTTAAGAAACGATTTTCCGGTCTTGAAAGAGTCGGATCTGAGGCTACAAGCGCGTCAGCTTCCTTCTTTGCCGCTACCAAGAGCTCCGGCTCCCTGAACATTTCCGCAAAATCCAGTTCCCCTGCCCCTGACTGCTTCGTTCCCATCAGTTCGCCTTGCCCCCGCATCTCAAGGTCCTTCTGCGCAATTTCAAATCCGTCATGGCTCTCAGCAAGTATCTTTAGTCTTGATAAGGTCTGGGCGGAGGGTTGTGTGGACAGCATCAAGAAACAGTGGCCTCTTTTGGCCCCTCTCCCAACACGACCCCTCAATTGATGGAGTTGGGTTAACCCAAACCGTTCAGGATTTTGAATCACCATGACTGTTGCCCCCGGGGCATCAACACCCACCTCAATCACCGTGGTCCCTACCAGCAGATCGATGAGGCCATCTCTGAATCGTTCCATGACCCAGTCTTTTTCATCGCTGGACATCCGGCCATGGATCAGTTCCACTCGAAAACGAGGCATAAAAATCTTCCTGAGTTTTTCGTGCACTTCCAATGCGTTTTTCAGGTCCATCTCTTCTGATCCTTCGATCACAGGACATATGACCATTGCCTGTTCCCCCGCAGCCATTCTTTGGTTTAACGTATTAAGGACCTCCCTCCTCTGGCTTCCGTCCATCAGGCGGGTCACAACCGGCAGGTGACCTTCCGGATATTCTTTAATGAAGGAGATGTCCAAATCCGCATAGACCGTCATGGCAAGGGTCCTGGGAATCGGGGTTGCCGTCATGACAAGCAGGTGGGGATTTACACCTTTTTGGTCTAAAAGTGCGCGCTGTTTCACACCGAACCGATGTTGTTCATCAATCACCACCAGGCCCAGCCTGGCAAAAGAAAGGTCCTCCTGGATCAGGGCTTGGGTCCCAATAATGAGATTATACTCCCCGAGCCTTATCTTTTCATAAGTGTCGAGGCGTTCAGATTTTTTCACTGCTCCGGTCAAAAGAACGGAACGAAACCCCATACTTTCAGGCAGACCTACAAAATAAAGATAATGCTGCCGCGCCAAAACCTGGGTCGGAACCATTATCGCCACCTGCCATCGGTTGATGACGGTTAAGGATGCTGCCACCGCCGCCACAACGGTCTTACCGCATCCCACATCTCCCTGGAGTAAACGATTCATTGGTTTATTGCGACTCAGGTCCCTGAAAATTTCTTCAATTGCACTCACCTGCCCACCGGTTAAGGCAAAGGG
>JBDRPB010000108.1:0-4988 GCA_043809485.1 Pseudomonadota bacterium
TGGGGAATCTTTAAAGGTCGAGGACCTGCCGTCTTCGCTGATCTGTGACGGAAATCTGGTAAAGGCTGATGTTTTCGGAAGGACCAGCAAGGCCGGGTTTTTCGCGGGTGGAGACATAATTGATATCCCCCGTACAGTGACCCATGCCATTGGATCGGGCAGGAGAGCCGCGGCAGCCATTGATGGATTCCTTAAAGGCATGGAGAGAGATAAGGATGGCCTGAACCAGACTTCAGAGTTGGCGGACTATAATAGTCTGAACTCATTCTATTATGATCATCGATCGAGGACAAAAGCCCATATTGTTACGGCGGACAAGAGAATAAGCAGCTTTAAGGAGGTTGTCTCTTCACCTTCCGAGGAAGAAGCGGTATATGAGGCTGGGCGCTGTTTCAATTGTGGCTCATGCACCGAGTGTGGCAATTGCTATATCTTTTGTCCGGACTTTTCCATCAAGAAAGATCCGGACGGATACGGTTACATTGTGGACCTGGATTATTGTAAGGGCTGTGGAATCTGTGTTCAGGAATGCCCCCGTGGAGCCATGAAAATGGAGTTTATGGAGTAAAGGAATGAGAAAAGTCCTGACCGGAAACCAGGCTGTTGCTTACGGCGCCATGCTTTCAGGCGTTGAGGTTGTGGCTGCCTATCCCATAACTCCCCAGACGACCATTATAGAGACTCTGGCTGATATGCAGGCCGAAGGCCTTGGGGATTTCGATTATATACGTGTGGAGTCGGAACACTCTGCCATGGCTGCCTGTATCGGTGCCTCAATGGGAGGGGTAAGAACATTTACTGCCACTTGCGGTCAGGGATTATTTCTAATGCATGAGATGCTTCACTATGCCGCGGGTGCCCGGACCCCTGTGGTGCTGGCCAACGTTAATCGGGCCCCTGCTGCCCCCTGGAATATCTGGAGTGATCAGACAGACTCCCTTTCCCAGCGTGAAACCGGTTGGATACAGCTTTACTGCGAGGGAAACCAGGAGGTCTTGGACACAACCATCATGGCCTTTAAGATTGCAGAAAAATTGAAGCTCCCGGCAATGGTCATCCTGGATGCGTTTTTCCTTTCACACACATCCGAGCCCATCGAGATACCTGATAAAGAGGCTGTAAAGGAATTTCTCCCTACCTATGACCCCAAAGACATATGGTTAGATCCGGATAACCCCCATACCTTTGGCGCCATTGCCATGAGCGATGTCTACATGGAATTCAGATGGCAGATCCAGAGGGATATGGAGAGAGCAAAAAGCGTTATTGCAGAGGTTCACGAGGATTTTGCGCATCACTTTGGGCGGATGTACCACCAGGTGGAGGGATATCTTGCAGAAGACGCAGAGATTTTGGTTGTCTGCACAGGAACCGCTGCCTCAACGGCCAGGGTGGCCGTTGAGGCACTCCGAGCTGAAGGGGAAAGGGCAGGGCTGGTAAAGATTAAAACCTTTCGACCATTCCCAGGTGAGGAGATCATGGGGGCACTGAAGGGAAAGAAAAAGGTGGCGGTGATTGACAGAAACTTCTCCCCTGGTGCCCAGGGAATATGGGCCCAGGAATTAAGAAGTGTCCTCTGCGAGCTTTCTGACCAGGAAAGGCCAATGGTCTATGGGTACATAGCCGGTATTGGCGGGTGTGACATAAGCGTAAAGACCATTAAAGAAATCTACTACAAGACCCTTGAAAGCCATAGACCAGACGATATTGATATGTGGATAGGAGTCAGACATGTATAGTCTCAATCAGAGATTCGATAATATGGAGATTCCCGAAGATGAGTATATGACTGCTGGTCATGTGGCATGCGCTGGTTGCGGAGCATCCCTATCCATGCGTCTGGCCCTAAAAGGCCTTGGGAAACCGACAGCTCTTGTAGTGCCAGCTTGCTGTTGGGGCATTATTCCCGGTGCCTGGCCTCAAACGGCCATGGAGGTTCCTTTTTTCAATACCGCATTTATGACTACCGGGGCGGTCATCTCAGGTCTCAAGGCTGCTTACAGAAGAAGGGGTATGGAGGATGTCTGTGTTGTGGGCTGGGCTGGCGATGGGGGGACCTATGATATTGGTATCCAGGCCCTTTCCGGTGCCGCGGAGAGAAATGAGGATGTTATCTATGTGTGTTATGACAACGAGGCCTATATGAATACAGGTGTTCAGCGCTCCGGAGGTACACCGCGGGGAGCCTGGACCTCGACCACACCGGTTAAGGCTCCCAAATCAGAGCCAAAAAAGGATATGGATGAAATAATGGTTGCTCACAGAATCCCTTATATTGCCACTGCCACGGCTGCTTATCCCCATGATTTGATTGCCAAGTTCAAAAAGGCACGATCTATGAAAGGCATGCGGTATATTCATATCCTTTCCGCCTGTCCGCCAGGGTGGAAGACCCCGGAAAATATGTCTATCGAAATCATGAGACTGGCAGTGCTATCCAATATATTTCCCCTCTATGAGGTGGAAAACAGTGAAATTTTCAGGCAGACCGTTATTCTGGATGAGGTTGAACCGGTTAATAATTATTTGCGTTCCCAGGGAAGATTCAAACACTTGACACAGGAAGATATCCAGGTATATCAGAGGGAGGTCACGACAAGGTTTGAGCGGTTAAAAGAACGGTTTGATAAAATTGCCATTTGAGACTTAGGGAAACATCAAAGTCAGACGGAATCCGGTCTATAAAATCCCCCTCAATCCCCCTTTAATAAAGGGGGACTTAAGATTTCCCCCCTTTGAAAAGGGGGGTAGGGGGGATTTTGAAATCAAAGACATTTCATATTAAAATCATTATGTTAAATGCAATTTTGACTTTGCCCTGATTTGGGACTATGGCGTTTTGACATAATGGAGCGAGTATGGTAATGTCTAAAAGAGTAAAAAACTGATAACCAAAACAAGGGCAAGGATGATATGAAAAAACTTCGATTTATTCTGTTTATCACTTTGGGATTGTGCCTGATGGGACAATTGAGTTGGGCCGACAGGGCCTATGTGACCGATTCTTTCAAAATTACGCTGCGGACTGGCCCCAGTAGCGAGAACAAGGTCATTGCAATGCCTAATTCGGGAGAGGCAGTTGAGGTCATGGATTCTCAGGAGAACTGGGCCCATGTTCGCCTCTTAGACCGTGGGCAGGGCACTGTGGAGGGGTGGGTCCTGAGTCGCTATCTCATTGACCGTCTGCCCTGGGAATTACAGGCCACCAATCTTAAGGCCGAAAATGATCGTATTAAAGATCAATTGGCCAGTATCCAGAGTGAACAGGGGGATGCAACCCAGCTAGGACAGAGACTCACCGGGGAACTCAAAAAGACCTCCGAGGCCCTTAAAAACCTTCAAAGCAAGTATGAATCACTAAAGCAGGGCGCCAGCGAGTATCTAAACCTCAAAGAAGAGTATGAGACAACAAGGACAAAACTGGAGACCATCCAAAACACCGCTAAGAACTTGACCTCTGAAAATGAGCGCTTGAAGTCTTCCCAACGGAACAGATGGTTTGCTACAGGTGCCGCGGTTTTACTCATCGGCCTGTTTATCGGTCTGGTACTGGGAAAACGGGAGAAAAAGCGCAAGTCACTGTACTATTAGGCCCTTTTCCGGTTTATCCGGGTCAGGCCTCAGTGCAATATTCAATCTTTAGCCCAGCGAGATAAGCTAATTTGGACTGCCTGGCGTCGAAAGTAAGAAACCCATCAGCTTTAATTGATAAAGCTGAGGCGACATGCAAAATATCCAATGTCCTTGAACCTGTTTTTCCGGTGTGGTTTTTTGATAAATCAACGGCATATTTGAATATGTCAGTCCAGTCTATTTGCGGGCGATAAAAAATCCCCTTGCTTTCATGTTCAGCGAATCTTGCCATGACAAGATGGGTTTGATCTGTGGTGATTTCGGTCCTAAATTCTTTCAGCTTGATAGCATTGTTAAACTCTAATTCATGAAAAGTAGTTATAGGAATAGCTTCATTGTTCTCTTTAAGCCAATTTGAGGCATTAAGGGAATGTTTTTCTTTGACATAGAGTTTTACGATCACACTGGTATCGACGTAGATCACTTAAAATCTATCCTCCCTGCCTTCAATAACTATTTCGCTTACCGGTTTGCCCTTTAGTTCAACAGCTTCATTATAGAAATCAGGCCACTCAATTTTATTTTTCGGGCCTAACGATATTATCCTGGCTACCGGTTTACCTCTTTTTGTAATGGTTATTTCTTCACCATTATCAATGTTTCTAAGAACCGAGGCAAAGTTTTTCTGGATTTCTCCAACTGTTGCAGTCTTCATGTTTCTCCCTTTTTCTTGTGTTTACGTATATTATATGCGTAAAAAACAATATGTCAATATTAATCTCGAAAATTAGTAACTTAACGAGATCTCTATAAATTAAAAGTTTGCAATTTTTAGACCTGTGTCGGAAATTGTATCTCTAATGCGGAGGAGGTCTTGGCCAGGGGGGATTTTTCCAATACAGCCCCGACTTATTAAAAACTTACGAACCTCACAGATCGCATTTTTTTGGTTTGACAGAACAGGAGGCTAAAGAAGAACTATGTTAAAGACGGAATTCTTACAAGGATGTATGCTGGTTTTAGGGGGTGCAAAAAGTGGAAAGAGCAGTTTTGCAATGGATGTGTGCAACTCCTTGAACAAGAAACGGATTTTTCTGGCCACTGCCCAGGCACTTGATCAGGAAATGGAAGAGCGTATCAGGCGTCATCAGGCAAAACGTGGCAGTGGCTGGCGTACAATAGAGGAACCCCTTAAAGTAGCCGAAACAATTGGCTCTCTGGACAGCGAAGGCACGATCATTTTGCTTGACTGCTTAACCCTCTGGCTCAACAACCTGTACATGGAACATGGGGAGGACCAGGAAGCAATCGATAAAGCCATAGAAAACCTGGCACGACAATTGACGGACATTCGCGGCGCTGTAATTGTTGTGAGCAACGAGGTGGGAATGGGGATTGTTCCAGACAACCAATTG
>JBDRPB010000109.1:0-2866 GCA_043809485.1 Pseudomonadota bacterium
ATCGTTCCCACAAGAAGGGACCGAGTATTTTTGCCTGATTTATGCCACCGATTTCAATGGTATTGTGGGCAATTGTTGATCTGAAAAAATTCCGTATATCCTGATTTCCGTTATATTGGCCGCTGCCGAGATCGATCAAAAGGGGAATGTTATCCCATGAAAACAACACAGAAAGCGCATCGGCGTGTCCATGGCCGCACGTGTCTCCAGAACCCAATGGCGCATGTCTGAACAAAATCCGACCCTTGCCCCATTTCATCAAGGTCATTCCGCCATCAGAATAAGTCTTAAGCTGTGGGGTGTTGGAAGATTCGATCGGATTATTGCTGGTTTCCAGTGTAGTTGGATGCTTCGGCGTTTTGCCAGTCCAGAACTCAAGGCGCTTCTTCGCATAGTAGCCCCCTCTGAACCAATCGGGCCGGTTGAAAATAAAAGATCCGACATTGAGCAAACCTGGAAAGGGAGACTCTTTGTAGTCATCATTAACACGGAAGACAACCCCATCATCCCTGTCGCCATAATCAGGAAACGCACTATCCGGAGAAACCATCTCATGCACGAACTCAGTCGCTTTCTGGATGCGCTCCAAAACCTGCTTGGGAATGACTTGCCTATCTTCCAATAAAAGGTAATGAAATAGCGCATCAACGACAAACCCTAAATACCAAAAGGACTGCTCCTGGTTAGTACCATCAGAATTCAATTGTACAAGAACTTGCTCCCACAATATCTTTCGCGCCTTTTCTATCCATTCATTCCCGATTTTTTCCTTTTGAAGCGCTTTACCGATCCAGAATAGCCCGACTGCCTCAACAATCAGGTGGTTTCCGGCAGACGAATGGGTGGAAAGACGGCTTTCAATGAACTCCCCTGAAGCAAGTGCCAGGCCGGTCACGCTTTGCTGCAAAGACGTCTCCAAAGACTCCTTGAACAAACATACTGCCCAGTAGATAGAGATCCAGCGCAAGGCGACTTCCATGGAGGACAGATACGAAGGTCCGTGAACATAAGGGTTTTTTTCAAGCCAGTCGGTGATTATCGTCCTTGCCAGGGTCTCATTTGTGACCGCCATTTGAGGGAGGAACTGCAAGCGGTTCAATTCCCAGTTGATTCGAACATCACCATAGGGATTGCCCGGACGGTACTTTATTCTGGCATAGTGATAATCGGGCCATCGCATATCTTTTGTTTCTGAAAAATTCCATTTGATGGGTTCGGTCAGATCAATTTCGTAATTGTAAATATTGTAATGCTTCTGGTAAATCTCCAAGGGCGCTCCAGGCATAGTGTGGAATATGAACTGGATCTCATCCTTGCCAAAGCGGCTATAGGGCCATTCGACTGGATTGCGATACCTTACTCGCGTGTAACAGATGGCCAGATATTCCCGAAGCCGCTTAAGGACTTCTATAGAACTCATTTTTTTTAGTCGGTGCAAGTACCAGGTTAAGTTCACGACTTCACGTTGCTAAATGAAAGTGACGGTTAAATTTCGTATCCTGAGGAGGCTGCACATTAACTGCCCTTAAGTACTTGTCTGTAATGTTTTGATATATACTGTTCAAAGGATACTACAGAAAACGTATCAAGAATTTTATTTATCTTACGTTCCGTTGTCGATAGATTAACGTATGACTTAAACTTTCGCTTTAGATTCATAGGGAGTCTGGGATGATCCGGATCAATTTCTCTCGGATGTATGTAGAACACCACCGGTCGATTCTCTTTGAGCACTTTAAGCGCCATTTTCTTTATAAGAAAATAAGGAAACAAACGCAAATATCCTCCACCAAAAAAACATAGTGGTTTTCCTAATATTTTTGTCACTGAAATGGGAAATTCAATGAATGATGTGGAGTCATGGGAAATGTAGAACGGCGCAAGTTGATTCGTTCTGAGTCCCCCGTGTCCTCTTGGCCCCGGGAAAACAGAAGAGCTGTAGCGATATCCCGCACGTATCAGTTCCTCAAACATATATGATGTTTTCTCCGTCACTGAAAAGCCTGACGCGCGATATCCATGCACAGGTTTTCCGATCAAATCTTCTAAGATATTCTTGGATCGCAGAGCGTCGTCAAAAAAAGCCTGACGGGTCATTTCGTAGACAAGCAGATGCGAGTAGCCATGCGATGCGACCTCATGGCCCCTCGCGTGCGCCTCTTTCACTAAATGGGGGAACCTTTCCGCCACCCATCCCAGAAAAAAGCATGTTGTCTGAACATTCTTTCGATCAAATATATCGAGGAGTTTTCTAAAGTTGGTCTCTACTCGAGAAGGAAGCCTATCCCATTCTGACAGTTTGGGACTGGAAGGTAGATCAAGAATATGAAACCAATCCTCAACATCTACAGAAAAAATGCATTCCATTGCCACTGTACCGTGAACTATAAGGATTAAAGGAGTAAGGGGCCCTTCCTATATTACGACCTTAAGCGTAAAGCATACCATAGGATCACACGGCGGTACGCTTCCGGATGGGCTCCCCAAGTACAATGAAGGCCAGCACGGGCGATCGGCGAATTAATTGCCCGATTACCATAGTAGTTAAGAGGGTTGTTATGACAATAGCACCCAGCAGAACGTAAGTCAGAACGCCTCCTGGGTGGAATCTGCTGACTGACAGGACTATCACATGGCCGACGATTACATGCAGCAGATAGATGTCGTAGGAAAATCGTCCAATGCCGGCCAGATAAGTTTGGGGCCTCCTCGGCTTACGGCACCAGATACCGCACAGCCAGAGTACAACAAAACCAGTGGATAGGTACCCGACCCACTTTACGGCCTCAGATACCATGAGCCAGCCGAAACCGTTCGGCCAAGGGGTAAAACGATGGGCGACGATCGCTATTAAGAATGTGGCTCC
>JBDRPB010000110.1:0-2773 GCA_043809485.1 Pseudomonadota bacterium
TGATCCTATTGAAGGTAAGTGCAACAAGCTAACTGAAAGTACTTTGGTTTACCACGTCCCTGGTCACAGCCCGGACTCTCTGGCCATTTTTGTGCTGGGTGAAGCGGTTCTTGTAGGCGACACCGTGCTTCCGGATATTACACCCTGGCCCTCACAGGAGGCGTTTTTTGATCAGGTTCACGAGATTCTCAAGCCCCGCTACACTGCTGCAGAATCCATTTATGGTCTGAGGGCTTACATCAAGTCCCTTGTAAAGCTAAAAGAGCTCGGAAAAAGTATGAACGATCTGATTGTGCTTCCTGCACATCGTCTTTTCTATCATGATCAATGGAATGAAATAGATCTGCCGACAAGGGTTGATGAATTAATACAACACCACATTCAGCGGTGTGGCGATATTCTGAAGATCTTGGAGAAAGGACCCAGGACGGCCAGGGAGATTGCCGTGGCCTATTTTAAGGAGCCCCTTTTAAGTGGATTCGGCATTTTGATGGCCGAAAATGAGATCATCAGCCATTGTGAATTGTTGAACGCCTGCGGGGATACGGTCGTAGAGGGGAGAGAAAAATTTACAGCAACGGGAAGCCTGGATTTTGAATCGGCTATTCTGTCTTTAGAACCTGATTGGTAAAAGAAGGGTTGTTTCCGTTGCCAACGGTTGGCTTTTGCAAGCCGATTGTGAGTACATTCTCATGGGTAAGGGCATGGGCTTGTTCTGGAGGGATTGGATCCTCGTTCCGGCTCGGCTGAAGGCTCTCGATGGCATGCATCTTGTTGAGATAGATGAATGTCTCATGATTGCGGAATTTCTTAAGCCATTCGAGCTCCCGGCGCTCCTTTAGGTTAAGAGACGCCCTTCCCGCCAATTCCAGGAGGCGTTGATGTGGATGGAGCCAGCTCACACCGAAGTTCTTCAAACCATAGAGAACGTTCCGGGGACCTCCGTTATAGCAGGCGCCGGCAGCATATTTCTCGTATCCTGACCCTGCCAGGTTGGGGTATAGGCCCGTTACATTTGCCAGGTAGTGATCCAGCAGACAGATTTCCGCCTTGATGGAATGGAGGTGATTGCTGGTTGCTTCAATAAAATCCCTGGAAATATCTGCATCGGTATATCTGTTCCAGACCACCCGCATCCCGATACGAGTGAACTGGGCGAGACCCCTGGCAGAGGCATAGTTTCCCGTAAACTTGTAAGCGTCCTCTTGATTGGCACCTATGATGACGAGAATACGATAGATAAGCCGCCTCAAACGCTCTCGCTTATCCGGATCAAAGGTGGGTTGGTCAGCAATAATTTTACGAAAGGCTTCCGGGTCCGTATGCTCGGCCAGGATCAGGTTGAAGTAATCTTCATCCCGAAAGACAGGTTCCTTCTCCAGAGGCATCTGGCTCCCCGCTTTAAACATCGCATGGTGCAGTTCCTTTCTGGCTTGAGAGATCTTCTCAATCAAATACTGCCTCCCGGCTTCCACCAGCTTCGGTTGAAGCAGCGCGTTCGAATAAGGCGTGTAAATGATAGCCTCCCTCCGCACCCAGGACTTCTTTTTTGGATCCAGGGCGTAAAGGAGGCCGACGATGCCGGTGTTGGCAGGTTCCAGGATATCAATGGAGGAATTGAATCCATTCCACCAGTTCACCGCGTGACGGATCTTAGGATCACTCAGAAACAGACACTTTTTCTCTTCTATCCCTGAGATGATCTCAATTTTTCCGGTGGTGAAATCCGCAAGGGCAAGCTTGAGTTCGCGGCGGGCCGGTTTCCCTAAGGAACCTGGATAATACCTCACTCTCTCCTTTGCAAGCCTGGCCTTGGCTTCTCTTATCACCGGCATTAGAGGAACCTGTGCACAAAAAGGAGCTTCGTCCAATGGCGGCATAGGTTTTGTATCACTTTGCTTCTTCCGGAGATCTTTCTTTTTTTGGCCCGCAGCCCATTCTTGAGACGGCTTTTTTGCCTGTCCGGATGATAGGCTGGAAGCGTTGGGTCTTTTTGATTTTAAATCGGCATAACCCGCCCACAGATGGGATTGGGAGGCGACGAAGAGCAAGAGAAGCAAAATGAGTCCATGCACCATTCGTTTTTGAACCTTCACCATAAGACCTCTTAAAATCGAACAGGCTCTTACCTTAATGCAACCCCAATCAAATTGAATTCAGAAGAACCTGCTTTTTATGTGCCGAATCATACGGAATTACTATTTTTACTCTAAAGAATGTCAAATGAAAAAGATAGCCCCTATGAAATAGGATATTTATTTATTACAAATCGGTGCAATGGCCTATCAAATTCTTCAGGAAATTTCAGATTGGCCTGAATGAGGGAGATCATCTGGCGAACCATTTCCTTCACCATATTTACAGCCAAAGGATCTTTTCTAATCTCCCCTTTTTCAAGAGCATGACCCCATGCATATTCAGCAAAAAACATGTGATTATAGTTAAAATACATTTGAAAGAGTTGGGCCGTATTCAAGCAACCCCGCCTCGCTGCTACGACGATCAATCCTCCGATCTTATTTGTTAACTGTACTCTGGGAACCGTAAGGGCGTATGTCCGATCCATCACCGTTTTTGCCAGGCTCGTCATGGACCAGCAGTATACAGGGGTGGCCCAAAGGATCCCATCTGCATCCAGCATCTCTTGATAAATCTCCCGCATATCGTCCTTAATTACACACTTCCCTGTTTTCATACATTTCTGACATCCGTTGCAATGACCAATGACCTTCCCTCTTAAAGGAATTTTAGAAAACTGAACCCCATTTTTCCG
>JBDRPB010000111.1:0-4209 GCA_043809485.1 Pseudomonadota bacterium
TGATGAAGATGAGACCTCCCCCGATTATCAATTCACCCTTGAGACAGTGGCCTGTCTCGGGGCCTGTTTTCTTGCCCCCACCATGATGGTGAACAGGACCTATTTCGGCAAACTTTCTCCGCCAAAGGTAACCTCTGTACTGAATCAGTATGGCAAGGATAAAGGAGAAGACGAATAGTATGGAGAAGCTCTTATCCATTGGAGAATTAGAGTGGTATCGCAATAAAGTTCTTGCTCGAGAGGATGAGAGCAAAACGCGTGTGTACGTATGTATGACAGGCTGTCGAGCTTATGGTGCTTCTGAAGTAAAGGCAGCTCTTGACGAGGAGGTCAAAAAACAGGGCATGTCCGATCAGGTGGAAGTGCGTGCCACCGGATGTCACGGGTTTTGTGCCAAAGCACCGGTGATAGCCATTGATCCTCATGGGGTTCAATATCAGGAGGTAAGCCCTGATGATGCGCCAGAGATAGTGGCTCTTACCCTTAAACAAAATCGGTTGATAGATCACCTGGCTTACACTGACCCCCAGACAGGCAAGCCCATCTTTCACCGCAGTCAGATTCCCTTTTACAAGAAACAGGTGAGAAGGGTTTTGGCTAACTGCGGGACAATCGATCCAACAAGGATTGAGCACTATATCGCGGCCGGTGGATATCAGGGCATTGTCAGGGCCCTCTCCAGGATGACTCCGGAGGATGTGATCGATAAGGTAACCACGGCCAAACTGCGGGGAAGGGGTGGTGCCGGCTTTTCTACAGGCCTGAAATGGAAATTCGCCCACCAGGCAGAGGGGCGACCCAAGTATATCATATGCAATGCGGACGAAGGGGATCCCGGGGCATTTATGGATCGTGCCGTGCTGGAAGGTGATCCCCACGCTGTCCTCGAGGGAATGCTCATCGGTGCCTATGCCATAGGAGCCGAATACGGATACATTTACGTGCGGGAAGAGTATCCTATTGCTGTGGAGCACCTGAAAATAGCCATAGAACAGATGAAGGAGCTGGGTCTTCTGGGGGAGAATATCCTGGGTACCGGCTTTAATTTTGATGTGTACCTGAAGATGGGTGCAGGGGCCTTTGTGTGTGGCGAAGAAACCGCACTTATGGCCTCCATTGAGGGGAAGCGGGGAATGCCTAAGGCCAGGCCGCCTTTTCCGGCGCAGGCGGGCCTGAATGGAAAACCCACCAATATCAATAATGTTGAGACCTGGGCCAATGTCCCTTTGATTATCAAAAACGGCGTTGAATGGTATTCCCAGGTGGGTACCGAGCAGACCAAAGGGACCAAGATCTTTTCCCTGGCAGGCAAGGTGAACAATACGGGGCTGGTGGAGGTCCCCATGGGTGTGGCCATCAAAGAGGTGGTTTTTGATATAGGCGGCGGTATCCCAAAGGGAAGGAAGTTCAAGGCGGTTCAGATGGGTGGACCCTCGGGCGGTTGTGTGCCGGAGCAGTATCTGAATCTTCCAGTGGATTACGACTCCTTACAGCGAATAGGTGCCATCATGGGTTCGGGCGGCATGGTGGTGATGGACGAGAATAACTGTATGGTAGAAATCGCACGGTTTTTCTTGAGTTTTACCCAATCGGAGTCCTGCGGGAAATGTGCTCCCTGTCGCCTGGGGACTACCCAGTTGTTAGAGATTTTGACCCGGATTACACAGGGGAGAGGCAGGATCGAAGACATTCAGACCATTAAAGAGTTAGGCGAAACCATAATGAAGTCCTCCCTTTGCGGTCTGGGACAGACTGCACCCAAGCCAGCTCTTTCCACCATGACCTATTTCTTGAAGGAATATGAAGACCATATACTGGAGCAGCGATGTGCCGGAGCCACATGTGATTCCATGGTTATCTCCGCCTGCCAGCATGCATGTCCAGCCGGTATTGATGTGCCCAATTATGTAGCAGCCATTGCCAGCGGAAAGTATGAAAAGGCTGTGGAAATTATCCGGGAGCGGAACCCTTTTCCTGCTGTGTGCGGCCGTATCTGCATCCATCCATGCGAATTCAAATGCCGACGTGGGGAGCTTGATGAGCCTGTGGCCATTAGGTCATTGAAACGATTTGCCTCGGACTGGTATTTTGAACATATTGAGCGGGCAGAAGAGCCTTTTCCAATAACCAGAAAACAGAAGGCAGCTGTGGTGGGTGCTGGGCCCTCAGGTTTGACCTGTGCCTATTTCCTGGCAAAATCAGGTTACAAGGTGACTGTTTTTGAAGCTCAACCTGTGGCTGGAGGCATGCTTGGCATTACCGTTCCCGAGTTTCGCCTACCTCGTGAAGTGATTCAGGGGGAGGTTGATTTTATTGAAAGCTGCGGGGTTGAGATTCGTTATGACTCCCCTATTGACGCTTATCATACGGTCAATGATCTGATGCGGGAAGGCTATGACGCGGTATTTATTGCTGCGGGTGCTCAGGCCAGCAAGCGTATCGGGGTCCCCGGGGAAGAAGAAGGTCTCGACGGTCTACACTATGGCCTCGAGTTCTTGTCTCAAGCCAAGACGGATAGAAAGATTGCCGTGGAGGGTAAGGTTGTCGTCATAGGAGGGGGTAACGTGGCTATTGATGTAGCCAGGACCGCCTTGAGGGTTGGAGCAGAAGATGTTCAATTATTCTGTCTGGAGCCAAGAGACGAAATGTTAGCCTGGGAGAAGGAAGTCAGGGAAGCAATCGACGAAGGCATTGTCATAAACCCTTCGTGGGGCCCCAGGCAGATTATTCATAAAGACGGCAGAGTTGCCGGCATTGAGTTTGTGAAATGTATTTCTGTGTTTGATGATGAGGGCGGTTTTAACCCGATATTCGATGATGAATTTACTCAGACTGTGGAGACACATAATATCATTATTTCCATTGGGCAAGCCCCCGATATGTCCTTTTTGACAAAGGATGGTCAACTGGAGAGGGCGCTTTGGGGAGCATTGGTTGTTGACGAAAATACGCTTTCCACTAATATCCCGGGTATTTTTGCTGGAGGGGATTTTACAACTGGCCCCACTTATGTAATACGGGCTATAGCATCCGGGCGGCGAGCCGCTATTGCCATTGAAAGATATCTCCAGGGGGAGACAGGGCGTATAAGGATAATAGATGAAAAGACCGAGACGGTGGAGGATATCGGTCTGGCACTGGATGAGGAGACAACCGAGGAAAAGCCGAGGATCGAGATTCAACTCGAGAAACCGGAAGAAAGGGTAAGGGATTTCCGGGAGGTGGAGAAAGGATTTACACGAGATGAGGCGCATCAGGAGGCCATGAGGTGTCTAAGATGTGATCTGGAGAAGGATAGGAGATAAACATGATCAGATCCATTACGCAGCAAAAACCGGAGGAGGAACTGGATCAACTCCTGGACGGTTTGGGACGGGTTTTCATCATTGGGTGTGGAACATGCGTCACCCTTACACACACTGGTGGTGAGCTCGAGGTTAAGGCCATGAAAGAAAAATTGTCCGGCAAGGGCAAGCTGGTAACCGGGGCGATGATCATGCCTGTGGCCTGTGACAATCTGACCGCTGAAGCCTTAAAGGAACACGGTGAGCAGATTGAACAGTCCAATGTCCTGCTGATCATGACCTGTGCCTTTGGTGTTCAGACCATTGCAAGGCAGTTAAAAAAAATGGTCGTGCCTGCCTTGGACACCCTGTTTATAGGAAAAGAGACCGGTGTAGGTCAGTTTGATGAGATATGCACACAGTGCGGCACATGTATCTTAGGAGAGACAGGTGGTATATGCCCGGTAACCTCATGCCATAAGGGACTGGTCAATGGCCCTTGCGGGGGCACCAGCAATGGCAAATGCGAGATTGACTCTGAAAAAGATTGTGCCTGGACCTTGATTTACAGTCGGTTGAAAGAATTGAACCGATTGGATAGCATGAGAAAACTGCAAAAACCGAGAAACCATCATGGAGAGCCGAGTCCGGGGAAATGGAGCTTGAAACTTGAAACTTGAAACTGGGAAAAGGAAATGTCCAATTCCAATTACCGAGTTTCCAGTTTCCAACACCCAGTACTTAATACGAAATAACCATTTACCCATGAAGAAAAGAGGTTAGCAATGATTTCTGCATTTAAAAAGGCCCTGAAGTCAGGCAAATTCGTAGTTACCTCTGAGGTCGCTCCGCCCAAAGGTATAAATCTTGAGAAGATGATCCACCACATTGAGCTTTTGAAAGATAAGGTGGATGCCATAAATGT
>JBDRPB010000112.1:0-5097 GCA_043809485.1 Pseudomonadota bacterium
ATCACCGCCGCACCGCCCACCTGGGCTTTTATGCAGCCAGCCACAATATCCGGAACGTGTTCAGCGCGAACAGCGATCACTGCCAGATCCACTTTGTCAGGTATTTCCGAGACGTGCGTAAATACCCTTTCACCCTGTAGAATCCCGCCACGGGGATTTACAGCAAATACCTTAACCGGATACCTCAACTGGTTTTTGTTGAAGACCACGTTGGCAGGATGGCGATCATTGTTCAATGACACGCCAATAATGGCCATGGTTTTTGGTTCAAACAATTTCCGGAAGTTCATCATGACATCCTTTCACTAAGAGAGCTCATATTGATGGATCAAAAGAGAATGAAGCCATCTGTTTAACGCTTTAACCTTCAATTTTTTGGACATCACAAATCAAAATCAAATCAGCGGATATTTTTTCTGCAATGACACAAGAGTTTACCTGTTTCATAGCATTTCAAATGGGAGCATTCGTGGTGTTATAAGCCTGTGCCTTTGCCCTTCTAACGCGGGAGGTGTTCAGGTTCGAGACCTATCTGGATGAGAGCGCCCCTGGTATAAGGTCATAGCGCATAACGCGTAAGATGTACATTTCTCTATAACATAGATTAATATTTCCTTTCAAGCCTTAATTAAACCTTGATTTATTGTCGTCGAAAAGTGAAGATCAAAAAGGCGAATCTGCATATTAAGGGCCATATTATGCTCAACCGTATTCCATCCATACTTACAAGTCGTCACAGCCTGCTTCAAACAGGGCAAGAACCCACTTTTTTCCTTCAAAGGATCCTAAGGGTTTACCCCGAGGAGGTGAAGCTCCTGCTTTGGGTCACAGCGATTCAGCTTGTCATGAGCACAAGCAGCATTCTACTCAATAATTTTGCGCAAACCGCCTTCCTAAAGCGGTATGGAGTGGAATCCCTGCCAACCATTTTTTTTATTGAGGCCGTTCTAACTTTCGGTTTTGCAAACGCAGTCGGGTTTCTCATGAATCGCATGAGCACCATCCGGGTTTTTACTGGCCTGTTCCTTTTTTTTGCGGTCTCCATTGGTCTAATTCGTGGACTGCTGCCCCTTGGAATCCCCCTCGTCTACCCCATCCTTTACATTCTTAAGAGCCTGGCCGTAGCAATCTTGCCGATTTTATACTGGGATATTTTGAGTGATCTATTCACAACTCAGCAATCCAAAAGGCTCTACACCCTGATTACTGCCGGCGGGGTCCTGGGGACAACTCTCGGCAGCCTCATGACGGGAAGTGTGGCACATTGGGTTGGCGCGGATAACGTGCTTTTGATTTTCGTCGGTGGCATGGCGCTGGCTGCCTTTTTAAACGAGTTGACCGAAAGGGTGGTAGGGGTGCCCCTAGAGCCCCGTACCAATCGAGACAAGGGTAGACTCAAGGAGTCTCTCAGAAAGAATCTCTCCGATTTTGTTAGCTTTGCCAGGACATCGCCTCTGCTAAAATACATGATCTTGATCATTGCGATCCCGAATATCCTTCTCCCACTCTTAACCTATCAATTTAACGTTGTGGTGGATGACTACTATGCGACAGAACAGGCAACGCTCCACTTTTTCGGTGTCTTCCGGGGAGTGTCCAATGCTGCCATGTTCTTAATTCTCCTGTTTTCAGGTCGTCTCATAACTCGTTGGGGGGTAGCCACCAGCCTCCTCTTCCATCCAGTTAATTACCTCATTGCCTTTGGGAGCCTTTTCTTTAGTTTTGATCTTTTCTTGGGCACCTATGCCCGATTCAGCACAGAAACAATTAAAACCACTCTAAATAATCCCGCAAGGGCGATCTTGTACAACTTCTTTCCAGAAGAGATGAGAGGCCTCGTGAGAGTCTTTCTAAGGGGCACGGTAGTAAGAGCCGCCGACTTCGCCGGTTCCGGCTTCCTGATGCTCATCAGAGGTGCAATGGAACCCCGGATGCTTTCTATTGTGGCAGCTCCTCTATGTCTGATTTGGATCTTCACTACCTTTAGAATTAAGCAGAAATACTCGAATCTATTGCTGAAGACCCTTGTGGAAGAGCAGATTGACTGGAAGCGTCTGGAGGATATGAATTTTCAGGTTTGGCTCAGGGATAAACAAATATTCGGGAGGCTCCGTCAGGCGCTCGAAGGCGCAGATCCTGAAAGCGCCCTTGTCTCCGCAGAAATTCTAGCAAAGGCGGCACCGGCCGGTTGGCCCAAATGGATCGTGGGAGCCCTGGCCGGAAAACCGGCTGAGACCCAGAGAGCGCTGTTGGATTTGCTAAAGATCGAGGATGGGAAGGAGGCTGTGGAAGAACTCATTCGAATCGCCCCAACAGCACCGCCAAATACACTCGCGTACCTGATTCATACCCTGAACCGGCTAGATCCAAGGGGTAGTCTTTCGATTATGGAACGGTTTTCGGATCACCCGGATCCGAGGGTTCGGGTTGAGGCGCTTGCAGGTCTATACCTGAGCCATTCATCCAAGGCCCAGACTGATTTCCGCCAGCGTATCCGGGATTCGCTCGATGCAGGTGAAGCGGGAATTCGATTTGCGATCGAGGTTCTCGGGAAAGCAGGAGATCCTACCTTTTCAGAGATGCTACTTGAAGCCGCTGGGGGTGAAGATCCCGACTTGAAGGCTTGGGCACTTTCCGGTTTGGGCAAAATGAGGCACGAGGATGCGATGGAGATTGTATTGTCAGCCATAGAGGATCCGTCTGAACAAGTCCGAGACGCTGCCCTTAAGGGACTTAGTACACTCAAGGAAAAAATCCCTATGGCTGTTTGGATCCGCCTGTTGGGTCATCACGATCCTCGATTTCGCAAGGAGGCCTCAATGGCGATCCAAGATCGAGGAGAAGGGGTTTTCCACGATCTGCTTCCTGTCCTCGCTTCACCTTCAAGGGTCGTAAAAAATGAAGTTCTCTCCATCCTTAGTGCCTTAGGGCCGCCTCGTAAACTGGTATCCCATTTCATCACTCGAGCGCTTAAAAGACCCTATCGGTATGCGCTATATGTGCGAGAGTTGCAGAAAATTGAAAAGGGCAAAACATTACCCCTGTTGTTAGACCATATTCTTGAGAGGAACAACGAGTCTTTGGAGATCATTTTAAGAGTCCTAGGGATTATGGAGTTTGGAGACCGAATGGATACGATCCTCAAGGCAATTCAATCTGGGAAAAGACGGGATATAGATAACGCCATCGAGGCCCTGGAAACTTCGCTTCATTCAAGCATTCGAAAGATCCTGATCCCTCTCATGGAAGAAAATCCTTCGGATGAAAGTATGGCGAACGTCGGAAGGACACTGGGCATCGTAGCTCTGACAGATACCCCAGAAAGGATTCTCACAGGCCTGCTTAAGGACGAGGACCCTCTCATCCAGGCCCTGACTGTCTATGCATTCGGGGAAGGGATCGTAGATCAATCACCCAGCCATGCCATTGAAGAACTTCTTGACTCAGATACTCAGATTGTGCGCGAGGCGGCCCAATATACACCGCGTGTTCTGGAGGGTAGAGCCCCCACTGAACATGGGCTTCCAAGGGATCCAAATCTAGTTGAAAAAGCCATTTCCGTTCGTAAGATTCCTATCTTCAGCGATCTCAGGGTTCAGGAAGTCATGGCCATTGCCGGCAAGAGCCTTATGAGAAAATTCGCCAGAGATGAGGTGGTGGTACGGGAAGGAGATCCCGGTGATGCCCTTTTTTTGATCATGGAGGGTGAGATGGCAGTGATCAAAGGCATGGGAAAAGAGCAGGAGTTCGTCCTCGACCGTATCGGAAAAGATGATTTTTTCGGGGAAATGGCCCTGTTGGATGGCAAACCTCGCTCGGCTTCCATTAGATCTGAGTCGGAAGCTCTCGTTCTTGTCCTCAATGATGAAGACTTCGTCAGAATCATGGAGGATTACCCTTCCGTACCTTTGAAGATTTGTGGCGTCCTCGTCCGACGTATTCGAGAGCTTCACGGCCGGTTGCGGATAGCCTAATAGATAAAGGAAACGATTTGTGATATATTCATACTGATCTGAGAAAACACCGGCTACTTCAGCTCATGTGTGATTCCAATCCGGGAGAGGAATTCTTTGGCTTTCAGTTCCTTTCCGTTACGCTTTGAGAGCGACTCGAAAAGAGTACAGCCGATCCGGAATCCGCGCATCTATGCGCTTCGCGGCTCGACTAAAAGAGAAATAAGGAGGATTCAGAATGGAAAAGCATTTACTATTAACCGTAAGTGAGCAACTGGGTACTATATACAGCGTGCGTTTCGCAGGCCAGTTTTTCTCTAATAAGAAGGACTTGAAGCTCACCCTGCTGTATATTGCGCCCAAGCCAGTCGCAGTTTGGGAAGAAGAGGGCACCCATGACAGTACCCTTCAGGTTGAGAAGCAGGCCAAACTGTACGAAAAGAAAGGACACGCCGCTTTGGAAGCAGCCAGAAAGGAGCTCCTGAAAGTGGGTTTTGATCACAAGCAGATACACACCAAGCTGCAGATCCGTAAATTTTCAAAAGTGATGGATATCATTCAGGAGGGGGAAAAAGGACTCTATGACGCGGTTGTTTTGGGCCCACGAGGTTTGTCATGGCTGGAACGTGCTTTCGATGACAGCGTCAGCAGGTCTCTCCTTGAAAAAAAAGCCAATTTTCCGATTTGGTTGTGTCGCAAGCCGGATGTGGACCGAAAGAATGTCCTTTTGTGTGTGGATGGATCTGAGCCTGCCCTCCGCATGGTTGACCATGTGGGGTTTATTCTGGCGAAGGAGCCACTTCATGGAATCACTCTTTTTGTGGTGACAAAAAAAGGCGCAACTCTGAAAAAAAGTGAGGACAGGATTATCTCCAGCAGCAAGGAGGCTCTTTCTGATAATGGTTTTCCTGAAGATATGATCAGCACCAGGCTGGTGGAGGCTTCAGACGTGACCAAGGCTATCTTAAGAGAAGCAGAGCAGGGTCGGTATGCAGTTGTCGGGGTGGGAAGAACGGGCGCCGGCCAGGGACGTATTAAGAAATTATTTATGGGTTCGGTGAGTGACACCCTTTTTCATGAATTGGAAGGGGCTGCCCTTTGGATATGCCATTAACCACGTCAGTGATAGCAATTGCTTGCAAGG
>JBDRPB010000113.1:0-2180 GCA_043809485.1 Pseudomonadota bacterium
ACCAACACATCCTTTATATTGCCGTGGAGCAGATGATCATGCCCGCTTTTGGCGATCCCTTTAGTTTGTCCGACCCGGATCCAGTTGGCGGCCTTATAGCAGGTGCCCTTAAACCGGCCTTGCTCGACAAAGGTCTCCAGCAGATAAAGGGGATGGTGGTAAATATTGATCCAGTCACCGGAGATTGATTTGATGTTGAGCGCCAGGATTTTAGAGGCGAGACATTTCACCTTCACCCAAGGTAGCACGAGAAAGCGGGTATTGTTTGCCACAAAGTGCAGGCGCTGCTCTTTTGTCTTTTTGTCCCAGCCGATGAAGGCATCGCGGGATTTTACCGACCATGCGGCCGAGCCCCAGCCCAGGCATGCCACGGGCCGGTCGCCGATATAGGCGATATACTTGAGATGATTGCCGACAATCTGACGATAGCCCAGGTAATGATGGTGATGAATCAAGCTGTTGTAGAGCGGTTCAAGGGGGGTATTTCTGACCGATTTCAGGTTAACCGGGGCAAGCTCGGACAGGTTGCCATGCAGGGGAGATTGATCGATTTCAAGGGCAGGAATGGAGCGGTTACGTTTATCATTGTGGGCGCTGATAAGCCGTGGAGGCAGTGTGATAAGGCCTTTTCGGCTTAAGGTTAACAGGAGTTCTCTGCAGGCCATATCCTTCAGCCGGCCATTGGGTTGCCGCCAGCTCCACTGCCGGCAAAGGACCTTTGAGATGTGCTTTCGGCCCTTATCCCAATGTCGGTTGACAGTGTCCTGAAGGGGAGGGAGATCCGCCTCGGTGATGGTTCTTTTTCGGATGATAAGGGGCAACATTCCCATTATATAGCAGAAAGAACGCGGGGACGCCACCAAAAAATGAAAAAAATTTTGGTGGTGGGAATTTGGTCAGGAATTTGGCCAGATTTTGGGTTGAAATGAAAATATGTGGGTTGAAAATCGACCTATTTTCGGTCGGTTGGAATTGTTAAATCACCTCATTGGATACGGTAAAGATGTTTTATCGTGACGCCCTACAGGCAGGCTTTAATATTGAAATCTGAATGATGATGGAGGTTTTAAATGAGCAAAGTTCTGGTTACCGGTGGAGCGGGATATGTTGGTTGTGTTCTTGTTCCTAAGCTGTTGGCGGCTGGTTATAGTGTAGTTGTTTATGATCTTATGCTTTTTGGTTCCGATGGATTACCTAAGCATGAGAGTTTAAAAATTGTTGAGGGTGATATACGTAATATCCCTTCGCTTACACAAGCACTGGAGGGTGTCGATAGCGTCATACATTTGGCCTGTATATCAAATGATCCAAGCTTTGAACTCGATCCAGGGCTTAGCCGTTCTATAAATTATGACTGCTTTGAATTTCTTGTCCTGGCCTGCAAAAACAGCGGGGTGAAGCGTTTTATTTATGCGTCGACCAGTTCTGTGTATGGGGTCAGTGACGCTCCCGATGTTACCGAGACCCATCCCTTGGTGCCTTTGACCGATTATAATAAGTACAAAGGCATGACCGAACCTTTATTGTTGCGTCATCAGTCGGAAGAATTTACAACCGTTATCATCCGCCCGGCAACTGTCTGCGGTTATTCACCACGTATGCGTCTTGACCTGACGGTTAATATCCTCACAAATTTAGCCATCAATAAAGGCCAAATAACCGTTTTTGGCGGTTCACAGAAAAGACCTAATATTCATGTTGATGACATTGCTGAACTATATGTTCAATTGTTAGAGACGCCAAAGCACCGCATTGCAGGGGAAATATTTAATGCAGCATACGAAAATAATACAGTGTCTGAGCTTGCAGAAATGGTTCGCAAGGTTGTAGAAGAAGAAATGCCGGAAAAGGCGCCCATAGAAATTATCACCACTGCCAGCAATGATCTGCGTTCTTATCATGTATCCTCGGCGAAGATTAAAGAGAAACTTGGCTATGTTCCAAAGCGTAGCGTGGAGGATGCTATACGTGAGCTATGCCAGGCCTTCAAGACAGGCAAATTGCCGAATAGCCTTACGGATGAGAGATATGTTAATGTAAAAGTAATCAAACAAAGAGGAATAAAGTGAATCGAAAAAAAATAGCCATAGTGACCGGAGGGGCCGGTTTCATAGGCAGTCACATGGTTGACCTACTACTTGACCGTGGCTATAAAGTTCGTGTGATTGATAATCTCACGG
>JBDRPB010000114.1:0-12347 GCA_043809485.1 Pseudomonadota bacterium
CCCGCCCCGTAGTAATCTCCGATCGTGGCCGGATAAAGAGCAAAGGGCGCGCCCCCCAGCAACGCGGCCACAAAAACGATAATGACGAAGAGCAGGGGCGTTTTTCAATTCGCTTCTATCAACTAACCCAAACCTGATACAGATGATAAGCGGTTATGTATGGTCTTCTAATTGTTAACTCTTTGGCTGTATACACGTCAAAATAAACACAATAAATCAAGAAAAAACTTGACAAACGATATACATAGATTATAAAGAAGTGGCAATTGGTTAGACCAATAGACCAATTATTCCGTTTTTTCCATTTAGCATAGACAATGAATACAATGACCAAATCGCAGCCGCCGGCTTCCCCGCGAGTGGCTGAAGCCTTCATCAAATATTAATATTGTTGTGAAACCTTGCGGATCTCTATTTTGAGACCATTAAAAAAAGGAGGAATAGTGAAAACATTCCGCAAGGTAGCGACAATTGGTAGTGGTGCTTTTGTTGGTACTGAGCCCTGGCGTGATAACGGCTTCACAATATGCTGTCGCAGCATAGGGGCCTAAGAAACCGTCGAATTCGTGATCATAGCCGGTTAGGTCAGGGCCCAAATAAGATGTCTCGCTTGATGCAGACCGTCATCGCAAAGCATCGGTTCTCGTGTAAACTATTCACTCTCATCTCATTCCCATCCACTAATCCTATCTGATATAGGCGCCGGGCGGTTATGCATGGCCTTCTAAAAGAAGTTAAAAAGGTAATGGCACCTTCTCATTCTTCCGGTATTTAGATACTTGCTATTGTTTTATAATGTGTGGTTCAAAATATTGCGATCATTTTGAAGCAGCTAGATAATCAGACATTTTTCCTTTATCCGCTTGCCGAAAGCGACTTCTTATCAATTGAAGAGAGGGGGAGATAAACTTAAAGGCTCCCTGGAACCTAAAACCACTTAACTTATAAAATGACGGAAGGAGGTGATTTTTTATAAGAACATATTATTTGAACCTTTTCTATTAAACTTAGGGAAGGAAAAAACGTGTTAATGGGGACAGCTATCTCAAAGGATAGGCGCTAAAGAAATTGTTTTGTTGAAAGATCCTCCAGTAACTCTTGCAGAACCAGGATTTTCTCAGGTTCTGCACTTTATTAATCTATTTTCCTATAGGGGAAATAATTTAACCATTCTGTAAAGAAAGGAGGAAGCAATGGAAACAAAGTCTTTGATTCTGAGATTTCGGGGTTATATTACCCTGATGCTGGTAATTCTTGTTGGCTTTTCCTTAGCAAAAACGGTAGTGGCAGCAAGCTGGCCGCAGAGACCGGTTGAGTTTGTTATCTCGGCCGGTGTAGGGGGAGGGGCAGACAAATATGCCCGCTTCCTGGTTGGCCTAAACGTTAAGAGCAAGTACATAAACGAAACGATACTCCCCGTTAATAAACCTGGAGGGGCCGGGGCTGTGGCCATGAATCATGTGCTGGGTCAGAAGGGCAATGGTCACATGATGCTGATCACCCTGAATAGCTTCATCACCACCCCTCTGTTCCAGAAGCTACCCTTCACATTTCGTAACTTCACCCCGATCGCCTTGCTCGCTCTGGACAATTTTCCCCTCTGGGTCCACAAAGATAGCCCCTATAAGACCCTTGATGACTTCATAGCAGAGGCAAAGAAGCAGAGTATCACGGTTGCAGGAACGGGATCCAAGCAGGAGGATGAGATTGTCTTCCGGGCTATTGAGAAGCTTGCCGGTACCAAGCCTTTTAAGTACGTGCCCTATAAGGGCGGTGGTGACGTGGCCAAATCCCTGGTGGGCAAACACGCTGAGGCCACCGTAAACCAGGTCAGCGAGGCAGGATCTTTCTATCCAGAGTATTTACGACCCCTGGTCGTTTTTCAGGATGAACGATTGGATGTTAAGGGCTACGAAAATGTCCCAACAGGCAAGGAGGCAGGCCTCCCTTTCAGCTACTCAATGATGCGGGCTATTTTCGCTCCTCCGGGCATCTCTGATGAAGACCGGAATGGACTGGTTGAGCTATTCAGGAAGATCTCCAAGGATAAGGGATGGCTGGCATTCGCGGAAAAAGCCGGTCTGAAGACGACATTCATAACAGGTGACAAACTGGTAAAGTTCTGTGAGGATTACGAAAAGAAACACATAGAAATAATGAAATCACAAGGCTGGATCAAATAACTCTTGAGCAGGGAACATTCCTGCTGAGACTCTAGTTTGGGAGGGTGTGAGGATAGACAGAAAAACCTCACACCCGTAGGAGGTCGATATGCGAAGAGCTGAATTGCTTTGGGCTGCGATGTTCTTGGTTATTGCTGCTATTGTAATTGGTGAATCTGTCCGGCTTGGCTTTGGTTGGGAAGAATATGGGCCTCAGGCAGGCTTTGCTCCCTTCTGGATAGGTGTGTTACTGCTGCTCAGCGGAGGAGCAGTCTTGCTCAGGGGCCTACGTATGAAGGGGAGCGATAACTTCTTCGTGAATCGTCAGGGGATGTGGGAGGCGAGCCGGATATTCCTGACTTCGATCATGGTCACCGTTGGGATTGTGTACCTGGGGGTATACATTGCCACAATATTCTACACCGTTCTTTTTAGTCGCTGGCTGGGACGCCATCGCTGGCCTGCAGTCATTGCCTTTGCTGTAATAACCACCCTGGTCGTTTTCTATGGCATGGAGAAAGGGCTGAGGATTCCTATGCCCAAAAGCCCTTTATATCAAAAAGGATGGTTTATTTTTTAGGAGGTTGAGATGGATACTCTGCATAACCTGATGATTGGATTTGGTGTGGCACTTCAACCTCTGGCATTAACGATGATGACCATAGGGCTTTTGCTAGGGTTGGCGATAGGTGTCTTGCCCGGACTGGGCGGCACTGCGGGTGTAGCCCTGCTATTGCCCCTGACCGTACTCGTAAAACCTGAAGTTGCTATCATCTTCCTGGCCGCCATTTACTGGGGCGCCCTCTTTGGCGGGGTTATTACTTCTGTCCTGTTTGCTATCCCCGGTGAACCATGGTCGGTGGCTCTTATCTTCGACGGATACCCCATGGCTAAACAGGGAAAGGCCGGATTGGCCCTGACAGCCGCTTTTCTGTCTTCTTTCCTTGGGCTCTTCATAGCATCCATTTTTTTTGTAATAGCCGCCTTACCCCTGGCCCTCTTTGCCCTTCGTTTCGGTCCCCCGGAAATGTTTGCGATAATGCTGTTGGCCTTCAGCACATTTGTAGGGCTGGGCACCGGCAGTCCTTCTAAAACCCTAATTAGCACTGCCTTTGGAATTATCTTGACCATGGCAGGTTTGGACATTGTTACAGGTCAGCCGCGACTGGCATTCGGCAGCATTTCTTTCCTTAGCGGCTTTCATTTCGTTCCGGTGACTATCGGACTTTTTGGTCT
This sequence comes from Pseudomonadota bacterium, assembly GCA_043809485.1. GTDB lineage: Bacteria > Desulfobacterota > DSM-4660 > Desulfatiglandales > Desulfatiglandaceae > 4484-190-2. Next base: position 3,399 of record JBDRPB010000114.1, read on the forward strand.
GGGGGAGATCCTTGTCGATGGTGAAGGACGCTTTACCAGTGAAATTAAGCGGGTAATATCGGCCAAAGTAGGGTTAAAGGATCTAAAAGAGGGTTTGAAGGCGATAAAGGCGCATTTCCCTATAACATTATTCAGCTCCTTCCTGGGTTTCTTTGTCGGAGTCCTTCCTGGTACAGGGGCAACTCCTGCTTCCTTCCTTGCCTATGGCATCGCCAAACAGTACTCCAAGACCCCTGAGAAATACGGCCAGGGGGCTATCGAAGGGGTCATAGCTCCCCAGGCGGCCGCTAACGCGGCGGGAACCGGTGCCCTGCTTCCAATGATCGCCCTGGGTGTCCCTGGCTCCCCCACCGCCGCCGTTCTTTTGGCGGGTCTATATATGTGGGGCCTGTGGCCTGGTCCCAGGCTGTTCATCGAACAGCCCGTTTTTGTCTGGGGGCTAATTGCCAGTTTGTTCTTAGCCGGCGTAGTTTGTTTACTGATCTGCCTCCTTGGGGTACCACTTCTGGCGGCCATCATGAGGATCCCCTGGGGGCTGCTTACTCCGATAATCGTTATTGCCTGCTTCATCGGCAGCTATGTGATGCGGAATCTCATGTTCGATGTTTGGGTTACACTTATTTTCGGGTTGGTCGGGTACGTTATGAAGAAGCTTCATTACCCCCTTGCTCCCCTGGCCGTAGCCCTTGTACTTGGCGATATGACGGAGAGGTTCCTGCGGCAAAGCCTTATTATGGGGGATGGGTCCTTTGGCATATTCTTCACCCGTCCTATCTCGGCAGCATTCATGCTCATCGCCATTTCCTTATTCCTGCTGCCGGCAATAAAGACCTTTAAAGGTAAATTCCAAAGGGTGGCGCTGGCGAGGCGCAGGCATACTCAAGAAGAAGATGGACGGGAGAAACCTCTGAAAGAGGGGATCAGTTAGTCATTAACATAATCTGGATTATGCTGTAGAGGAGAATATTCAGCTACTAAAGATAGCCAGGGGATATGCTGGTTCTTTAAGAGAAAAACTTTTGACGGTTGATCTGAGTAATGCCGGTGTAGAGAAGCGGTATGGGGAAAATGCATTCTTTATAAGCCTCAGCCGCTTCTTTTTATCACCTGCTGTTTCCTTTTCAGAAGGCCTGCCATGAGGATCCGGATTAGAGTCCGAGATCTGGGTCAGACTCAGGATATCAATGTTTGGCCCTAACAAATGTCCTGTTATTGCGATTGTATCGCAGGTCGTATTGACTGTGGTGTTAATCCAGATTCCGGCTGTAGGGGATTGGATCTACTTTTTTATTCGCTCGCTGTTGCAGTTCAATAAAAGAAAGGAGGCATATTTATGTATTTTGTCACCGTTTCGGAAATGATTGGAACCAATGGGGAGATAATTGCAAGGGAAGTGGCCAAAAAGATAAATTATCCTTTTTACGCTAAAGAGGAACTGTTTGAGATGGCAGACAAGATGGGCTTTCTTTCTGACATTACTCACCTGAAAATGAAAAGCCCTCACCTGCTTGAAAAATATTTCTGCGATAAACCCAAAATATATCTCGACCGGTTCCAGTCTGTTATTTATGAAATGGCAAGAAAAGGCAACGCCTTATTTTTTGGGAAAGGCAGCCAGCTTCTTCTGCACTCCTTCGACTGTGCCCTCCACGTCCTTGTCACCGGCTCCATGGAAAAGCGGATACAGAGGATAATGGAAGCAAAAAAGGTTGCGCATGAAGTTGCTCAAGAGATAATCCATACGTCCGATCACGACAAGGTGGGATTCTTAAAATATGCCTTCAATCGTGACTGGCTTGATCCACACCTTTATGATCTTATACTCAATACGGACAAATTAAGCGTGGAATCTTCGGTCAAAATGATCGTTGACGGCGCACAGTCGGACGAAATCAAGGTATGCACGGGAGAAGCCGTTGACCTGCTCGGCAAGATGTCCTTGCACCGCAAGATCGAATCTGCGCTGATTGAAGCGGGCGTTTTGAGCTTAAACGTTTTCTTTGTTATAGAGGGCTTTGACTCCGTGCGGTTCTATGGCGTAGTGAATTCCCCTGAGGAAATAGAAGCCATCACCATGGTGGTGAAAGGAATAAAAGAAATTAAGAAAATCAAAAACGATCTAACGGTATTCCAGTATTAATCCCCTGCGGGATTAATTATTTTTTGTACCGCCCGGATATTGCAGTATCTCCTGTTAATCAGCCGGTGTTTATACCTGTACCCCTATCATAAGAACTTAGGGGCTTAGCCCCAAGTGGAATGTTGGAATACTGGGTTTTGGGAAAATGGGGTAATGGCTTGTTGGTGAAAGTTCTCTTGAGAAGTCGGTTAAAAAATGACGAATTTCCTTTTAAAATCAACATAGCGCTAAAGCTTCACTTCGTGCCCAATATTCCACCATTCCATTATTCCATGTGCGCGGCAGAAATATGGGTCTCACAAAAATCTTTTTATTTTCAGCAAGTTGTGGAGTTTCCGAGACGTTGAATTAATGCGGCCGAATTAACCTTTAGCGGAGCATCCCTTTTATTTGCCCGAATATAGAATTTTTAGAATCCTGTTTGTAAAAAATTCTGGTTTATGAAAAATATTTCTTGACAGGGAAGTGTTAATGCGTAGTATTGGTTCATAAGTCATACCAATGGCCCAAACTTGATGGTGACGGTGAGTGGTTATGAAAGGCCTACTAAAACAGGTTAAAAAAGAAAAAATATTTGACGATATCGTTAAGCAAATTCGCAAGCTGATCAAAACAGGAGCCATCAAAACAGGGGATAAACTGCCTCCGGAAAGGGATTTGGCTCAGTCATTCAGGGTTTCCAGGGCTTCCGTGCGAGAAGCCATTCGGGCCCTGGAGGCAGCGGAACTTGTCAATACGCGCGGGGGAGATGGGACCTATGTGGTGGCGCATTCTGTTGAAAATCTGACAGAACCCTTTGCAGCTGCAATGGTCGGCGGCAGGGAAAGCCTGATGGATATATTTGCGGTACGAAAGATGATTGAGCCGAATATCGCATCGCTTGTTGCAAAGCGGGCATCAAACTATGAGATATCACAGTTGAAAAAAATTATCAGCCTTCAGAAAAAAGACAGCAACGATCCAAACCTTGTCACTGAAACAGATTCTGCATTTCATCTGTTTTTAGCCGAGATAGCAAAGAGCGGTGTGTTTCTAAAAGTCCATAACACTTTGAAAGAGCTTACTAGCCAAACGAGGGAAGAGTTTCTCCAAGAAGGCGATCGACCCCGTATATCGATAGAAGGTCATGAAGAGATCGTATCAGCAATAGAGAAGAGAGATCCTTCGTTTGCTAAGAATGCCATGCTCAGACACCTAAGAAATATAGAGCGGGAATCTCTTAAGACCGGTCGAAAAAAAGATGATTTGCCAAAAGAAACCTGAAGCCCGAGTCTAAAATAGAGATGTTTGTTGTTCACTAAACCCGGGTCGAGGACGCGGGTAAAGGCATTACGAGGATCAACTCGCCGGATATGGCTGAGATGGAGCTTGAGTTCGGTTAGACCAGCAGACCAATTATTCTGTTTTTTCCATTTTGTATAAACCATGAATACAATGAATAAATCGCAGCAGCAGGTTTCCCTGCGAGTGGGTGAAGCCTTCATTGAGGATGTGGGCAAGGGGTTCGCTCGGGTGGCCACGGATGAGCTGAAAAGATTGGACGCGGTTCCCAGCGATATGCTTATGATTTCTGGCAGAAGATCTGCGGTAGCTCGCGCAGCCGAAGCTCCAGCCCATCATTTTGATCATAACCGGATTCTGATCGACGGTACCACCAGAGATAATGCCGGGGTCTCAATAGATGAATGGTGCGAAGTCAAGAAAGTCCCTTACCAGAAAGCCGACAAAATCCTTCTATCGCCTCTGGATGTGACTCGCCAGATCCCAAAAGATGCTGAAATCTCGCACCTTCGTCAGATTTTTGCAGGACTGCCCGTGATTATTGGGGACAAAATCCAAGTTGCCCTGTTCGGTACGCGACCGCAATTCTTCATTGTTGAAGGCGCAAGGCCCCGAGGGGCGCTCATCATGACCCCCCATACAGAGATTGCCTTTAAAGAACCTGATGTTTCTTATCAGGAGGCAATCCGGGTCTCATACGAAGAGATTGGAGGTTTGGATAAAGAGCTGAACCTAGTAAAAGAGATGATAGAGCTTCCTTTGAAATTTCCTGACCTCTTTACCTTACTAGGGATTGAACCGCCTAAAGGGGTGCTCATTTCCGGACCGCCGGGAACCGGAAAGACACTTATTGCCCGAGCCATTGCAAGTGAGGTGAGAACCCACTTCATCCATGTGAATGGTCCTGAGGTAATCCATAAGTTTTATGGGGCGAGCGAAGCAAAGCTGAGGGAGGTCTTCGAAGAAGCTCGCAGAAATGTCCCCAGCATTATTTTCTTTGATGAAATAGACGCCCTGGCACCAAGGAGAGCACAAGTTATCGGGGACGTAGAAAAACGCGTCGTAGCCCAACTGCTTGCCCTGATGGATGGTCTGGTATCTAGGGGAGAAGTAGTGATTATTGGCGCTACTAATATGCCGGAACTGATTGACCCGGCTCTTCGCCGTCCCGGACGCTTCGATCGTGAGATCAAACTAGGAGTGCCTAGTCAAGCTGGCCGCCTCCAGATACTGAAGATCCATTCCCGCAAGATGCCCCTTGCTCCTGATGTTGACTTAGATCACCAGGCTGAAATTACCCATGGTTATGTGGGGGCTGATCTGGCTGCTCTTTGTAAGGAGGCCGGTATGGCAACCCTGCGTCGAATCATGCCTGAGATCAAATTTGAGGTAAACCTGAAACCTAGTCTGGCCAATGGTGTGGAGATTAAAGTAACGGCTGAAGATTTTTTGACAGCTTTTAAAGGGGTTGAGCCTACCTCTACCCGGGAGTTTCTGGTTGAGAGGTCACGTTTTTCCTTTATTGATGTAGGGGGATTAAAGGAGATAAAGCGAAGCCTTCAAGCTATCGTCCAGCTTCCCTTGCGCGGCCTGCCGAGCTTCTTAAATTCACGTTTGGATCCACCAAAGGGTGTTTTGTTTTCAGGCCCGTCAGGGACAGGGAAGACGCTAATGGCCAAGGCACTTTCAGGAGAGACGGGCATGACCCTAATTGTGGTTGATCCTCCCACTCTTTTATCCAAATGGGTAGGGGAGTCTGAAAAAGGATTGAGGGAGGTCTTTAAGCGGGCAAAACAGGCATCACCCTGCCTGCTTTTCTTTGATGAGATCGAAGCCATTGCCCCTATCCGATCCGAAGAATCCTCCAGCAGCGTCTCACAGAGGGTTGTCAGCCAGCTTTTTCGAGAACTTGATGAGCTTCAAGGCTCATTGGGGGTCATGGTTTTAGCCGCTACCAATCGTATAGATTTAATAGAACCGGCCATGCTCAGAGCTGGCCGTTTTGATTATATTCTTGAGTTTCCTCTTCCTGACCGGAAAGAAAGGAAAGAGATTCTGGAGATTTATTTGCAGTCTCTATCATTAGATTCCGGGGTAGATATTGATACCCTGGCCAAGGTCAGTGAGGGATGGACGGGAGCTGATATCGAGGCTTTATGTAAAAAGACAGTCATGCTGGCTCTTGAAGAATTTATCAAAAAAGAGAAGGACCCGGATTTTTCAAGGTTTGTAGTGACCGCTAAGCATTTCGATGAAGCTGCCGCCCAGCATATCATCGTATCTTCTAAATCCAATGTATTTAAGCAGGGAGATTGAAGATGTTCAAACCAATTAAGAAAACCAGGATATATGAAGGAATTGTAATTGAAATCAGGGAGTTGATAAACAAAAACAGTCGGAACAGTCTGAGCTATCACGATTATTAAGCCTCCGGCGGTATACACCTCGAAATAAACATAATAAATTAAGAAAAAAACTTGACAGATGTTATACGCATATTATAGAAAAGCATAAATTGGTTAGACCAATAGACCAATTTTTAGTCTTTTGTGTTTAGAGGAATTCTCCATTTCAGAGCAAGTGTTAATTGTTGATCTGAAATATTTTTTCAAAACCTTATAAAAAGGAGGAGGTGTTTTATGGCTCATGTTCATGAAGTAACTATATGGGCGCGGGGAGTATCCCAGGATAAGGAGGGGAGAGATGTCGCCGCAATTTTAGCTTCCGCCGCGGATAGAGAAAAAAAGTTCACGCAGGCGTTTGACGACTACGCGGACTTACCCGACCGAGTCGGGGTTCCTGTGCGCAAGTACACCCGCATCAGCGATGAAGAGATCGTGATGCGGTATGACTACGAAAACGAACACCCTGAAGCTGTGATAGTGGTTGATGAATCCATTGTCAAGGGGATAAACATCCTGAGAGGCATGAAGAAAGGGGGGACCCTGGTGGTTAACACTAAAAGATCTCCTGAGGATATCCTGAAGTTCATCCCCAATAAAGACCTGCTCGATAAAATTGTTTGCGTGGATGCGGAAGGGATAGCGGCCGGCGCCGTTACAGTAGACTTTTCCGGTTCTGAAGGAGGAGTGGATGCGACCAACCTTGGTGCTGGAATATCCGCCCCCTTGGTTGGCGCCGCAGTTAAGGCCACCGGCTTGGTAGCCCTGGATAATGTTGCGGCGGTAGTGGTCAACAAGGAAGCAATGAATCGAGGCTATGAGGAAGCAGTTATACAATCCGTAAACTAAAAAGGAGGGGATTATGTTTTTTAAGATTCCAAAAGATAGAGAGGTTGGTTTTGGTGGAATTATACCGTCACCGGAGAAAGACAACCGGGGCATGATTACCGGTAACTGGCGCAGTAAGCGTCCCATTATGACAGATCTCAAGAAATGTGACATGTGTCGGAATTGCTGGATTTTCTGCCCTGAGGGATGCTGGACAATAGATGAGGAGAATGAAAAAGTGGATTGGCATCCAGATTTCTGTAAAGGTTGCCTGGTCTGTGTAACTGAATGCACCGAAAAGGCGCTGAGTTCAGCCGATGAATTGGATTTTGCCGATGGCGTAATTCGTTTGGAAAAACCATTCTGAAAGGAGGTGTTAAGATGGCGAAAGAAATGACTTACAGCGGTTGTGCCGCTTCAGCCCAAGCATGCAAGATGGCCAAGGTTGAAGTTATCTGCTCTTACCCTATTCGCCCGTATACAGCCATAATGATGGAGCTGGCAAAAATGGTGGCAAACGGGGAGCTCGATGCCGAGTTCGTTCACGGAGAGGGAGAGCATGCACAGTTTTCAATCGTTCAGGGGGCCTCTGCTGCGGGAGCAAGAGTAATCACCGGGAGTTCTGGTGTGGGGGTGACCTATGCCATGGAGACCTACTCCCCCATTGCCGGCGCGCGGTATCCGGTTCAGGCGGCCATTGCCGACCGAGCCCTGGATCCACCGGGAGACTTTGGTTCGGAACACACAGATGTCATGTCTGTCCGGGACCAGGGATGGATCATAGGCTGGGCCGAAACTCCCCAGGAGGTCTTTGATAATCACCTTATCAATTACCGGGTAGGAGAAGACCCGAAAATAATGCTGCCCCAGTTTGTTTGCCAGGACGGCTATTTTGTTTCTCATATCCCGGGAAAAGTGAGTATACCGGAACAGTCCCAGGTGGACGAGTTCCTGCCGCCCTATAAACCCTTACATCCACTGGATCCCAGAAAACCTACCATCCATTGTCCTCAGATCCGTCCGGACCAGGGATCGGTAATCGACCTTCAGCGGGCGATTGCCCATCTTGAGGCTCCGGCAGTGATAAGACAAGCGGTCGATGACTACAACAGGATTATGGGACGAAATTACAACCCCTTTTTGGAGGAATATCAAACCGATGATGCCGAGATGGTCCTTTTCATTCAAGGCGCCCATGCCAGGACAGCTCGTTTTGCCATCACCAAACTGAGGGAAAAAGGAGTAAAGATCGGTATGGTAAAACTCCGCTTCGTGAGACCTTTTCCCACTGAAGAGCTCCAGGAGTGTTTGTCAAAATTTAAAGCGGTGGGGGTAGTTGAGACCAGTACTTCCTATGGTGGGGCTATGAAAGGGGGAACCCTTCTCCACGAAGTCCGGGCCGCCCTCTATGATGCGCCCGAACGACCGCTTACGACTTCATTTATGGCGGGTCTTGGCGGAGAAGTAGTTACCCTAAAAGAATTCTTTTATATGGCGGAAATCCTCACCAAAGCCATCCAGGAAAACAAAGTCCGTAAGTATGTCCAGTGGGTAGGATTCGAGCTGGATGAATAGTCTGACAGGGTATAATCTTCAGCCATTTTAATTGAAAAAATGACCAGCCATTTTAAAAGGAGAAAAAACCATGGCGAAAGTTAAAACTCAGAACTTGAAAAAGTTCCGGACTATCGAAAAGGCGCCTAAAGAGGAGTATTATCTCCCGGGGCACCGCACCTGTCAGGGTTGTGGTCCGGCCCTTTGCTACAGATTAGTAGCAAAGGCGGCAGGAAAAGATACCATCTTTGTGGGGCCAACCGGTTGCATGTATGTAGCGAACACGAGCTACTTCTGCGGCCCTTTTGCGGTTCCCTGGGTCCATGCCCAGATTACCAATGGAGGGGCAATCGGCTCCGGGATTGAAGCGGCCTATCAGGTCTTGATCCGGAAAGGAAAATACGATGGGCCCCTGCCGAATGTTATTGTGATGGCAGGGGATGGAGGAACGGTGGATATCGGGCTTCAAGCCATGTCCGGCATGATGTACAGGGGCCACGATGCCCTGTTTATCTGCTACGACAACGAGTCTTACGCCAATACCGGCATCCAGACTTCACCTACCACCCCATATGGGGCCAACACTACTTTTACTCCCCCGGGCCCGATGGTGCCTGAGGGCAAGAAACTGTATCCCAAAGATCCACCCAAACTGGTGATTGGATCACATCCAGCCGTAAAATATGTTGCCACGGCTTCGATAGCTTATCCCATTGATCTGATGCTGAAAGTGAGGAAGGCCTT